>JBJOPC010000050.1:0-13461 GCA_046050965.1 Verrucomicrobiota bacterium
CGTCGTCGTATTTTTCGCCGGGCGATTTCTCGGTGAGCGTGGTTTCAATCTCCTCCTTCATTTTCGTGAGGCGCGAAACGAGGGCGTCGAGCAAACGGTAGCGACCCAGCAAACTTTTCTGCGGCTGCGCGGCGACTTCGCCGAACTCCTGCAACCATTCGAGCCGCGTGGCGTCGAGCTTCTTGCCGCCTGCTTCAAACTTCAACCGCAGGCAGCGCGACAAAATCGTATCGAGCAAACGCTGCGGCTCGGCGGACAATAAAATCAAAACGGAGTTCGCCGGCGGTTCTTCCAAAGTTTTGAGAAACGAGTTGGCGGCGGCTTCGTTCATGCGGTCGGCAGCGCTGACGATGCAGACTTTGTAGTCGCCCTCGGTGGGTTTCATCGTGACGACATCGAGCAGCACGCGCGGCGGACTTTTTTCGCGGCGCGTAATCTGTTCGATGCGAATCTGCCGCGATTTAGATTCTGGCCGCACCCAAAAAACGTCCGGGTGAACGTCGTGATTAATCTGGCTGCACGCGCGACATTCATCGCACGAATCCACGGCTTGGTAGCCGACGACGCGCGGGTTTTCGCAGTTCAAAGTTTTGGCGAGCGTGCGGGCGAGGGCTTCGAGTTCAGTGAGTTCGTGGCCGGTGAACAGATACGCGTGACCGAGCCGCCCGCGTTCGAGCGAGCGTTGCAGGAGCGCGACGCCTTGCGTCTGCGTGGTGAAATCCGCGAATGCCATCGCCGTGAAATTAGTTTGCCCGCGCACACGGCGGAAGAAATTTTCTGAAATCTTTTCCGCCCGCGCGCGACTCATTGGCATGACGTGTCCTAAAATTAAGTTCAAACGTTCCGCCGTTTCAGGCATCTATAACTCCATGCGTGTTCTGAAAAAAGTGTTTGCCGTCGCCGTGCTGGTTATCGCCGCGCCGTTCGCCCGCGCGGCGCACACGCACGCGGAGTTACTGCTCGCCGCCGACACCGCGCGTCCCGGCGACACCATCATGGCCGGTTTGCGCCTCATGATGGACGAGCCGTGGCACACCTACTGGCGTTATCCCGGCGACTCCGGCATGGCCACGAAGATCAAATGGACGTTGCCGCCGGGCGTGACGGCGGGTGAAATCCGTTGGCCGCTTCCCGAGAAAAAACTCGTCGCAGGTCTGGTCGGTTTCGTTTATGAAAAAGAAATCGTGCTGCCCGTGCCGCTCACGCTCGCAAGCAATCTCGCGGCTGGCCCGCTTGAAATCAAAGCCCACGCCGCGTGGCTCGAGTGCGCGGAATTATGCGTGCCGGGCGAGACGAATCTCACCGCGCACTTTGTCGTCGGCGACACGAACGTAATCTCTGCCGCCGCCAATCTCATCAGCATCCATCAGCAAGCCGTGCCGATGACCGTGCCGACGATTGATCTAGAATGGGACGCGCCCAGCACGAACGACCTCCGCACGTTCACGCATCAATGGATGGACACGATGCCGCCGGCGATTGTGGATTATTTTCCGTATGCCGCCGACGATTTCGAATTGAAGTCGGTCACGCTGCGGTCGTTCACCAACCAATCGGCTGTGGCGCGGTTCACGGTGAAAAAACTTGGCGCGAGTTGGCCGACGAACATCAGCGGTTTGCTGCGTGTGAACTTCAGCGCGGAAACCAACGCCGAATCCGCCATCGTGGAAACGTTCGAGGCGAATTTCCATCTCATCGAACCCGCCGCGCCCGAAGTTGCGCCGGTTGCGGCAGCCACTCCACCGCAGCCTGCCTTGCCGGAATCGCTCGCATTCAATCTGATGCTGGCGTTGCTCGGCGGCTTGCTGCTGAACCTCATGCCGTGCGTGTTGCCGGTCATCGCGCTGAAAATTTTGGGCTTCGTTTCGCAGGCGGGCGAAAATCCCAAGCGCATTCGCACACTCGGAATTTTCTACACTTTCGGCGTGCTCGCGTCGTTCTTCGTGCTGGCCGACGCCGTCGTGGCGGTGCAGCTCGCGGGGCATCGCGCGAGCTGGGGAATGCAGTTCAGCCAGCCGACGTTCATCGTCGCGCTCGCGGCGCTGGTGTTTCTCGTCGCGCTGAATTTGTTTGGCGTGTTTGAATTTTCCGTGGGCGCGCGCGTGAGCGATGCGGCGGGGCGCGCAGCGTCCGGCCACGGCGCGAGCGGCGCGTTCTGGAACGGTGTGCTGGCGACCGTGCTGGCGACGCCTTGCACTGCGCCGTTCCTCGCGCCCGCGCTCGGCTACGCGTTCACGCAGCCGCCGCTGGTCGTGGTGCTGTTTTTTCTGACGATTGGTTTTGGGCTGGCACTGCCGTATCTCGCGTTGAGCTGGCAACCGGCTTGGCTGAAATTCCTGCCGAAGCCCGGCGCGTGGATGGGCAAATTTAAATTCGCAATGGGCATTCCCATGCTGGCGACGACGGTCTGGCTGGGCTACGTCGCGGCTGCATTTTACGGCGACAAAATTATTTGGCTTGCGGGGTTCCTGATTTTCCTCGGTGCGGCGGCGTGGATTTTTGGAAAACAAATCCAGCGCGGCAGCGCAAAGAAATCCGCGTGGCTCGCCTGCGCGGTCGTGCTGTTCGTCGGCTGGGCGTTCGCGCTTGAACACGGCTTGCACTGGCGCACCGCGCTCAAGGAAATGCCGCCGGAGCCGTTGCAAACTTCGCCGGAAGGCATTGCGTGGCAGCCGTGGAGCGCGCGCGCCGTGGCGGCGGCGCGCGGGGCAGGGCGCGTGGTGCTGGTGGATTTCACTGCGCGCTGGTGCACGACTTGTCAGGTCAACAAAGCCGTCGCGCTCGAAGTCGCCGCCGTGCGCGCGCGGCTCAAAGAACTCCACGCCGTCGCGCTGCTCGCGGACTTCACGCATTTCGACGACGCCATCGGGGCGGAACTCGCGCGCCACAATCGTGCGGGCGTCCCGCTGGTGCTCGTGTATCCCGCGAACACCAACTTGCCGCCGGAAACGTTGCCCGCCACGCTGACGCCGCAGATTGTTTTGGACGCGCTGAACCGTGGCGCGTCGGCGAAATAATTTTTTCCAACTTCACGCAGAGTTAAGGTCGCGCGCGGCATTCTCTCGCGCATGAAGAAAAACCTTGGCTCGTCTCTGAAACAATTTGCGGTCGCGTTGCTCGCGATTTTTGTCACCGCCGTTTCTGTGCACGCCGCGGACGTGACGATCTCGAACTCCGTCGTTGCGCTCGCCACCAACGGCACGGTGAACTACACGTTCACCGACCCGACCACCGCGCAGTCGGTCGTCGTCGCGGTCACGCTTACGCCGTATTCACCGACGGGAACGGCGACGTTTTCCGCGCTCGACGGCGAGACGCGCGTGGGTTTGCTGAGCGTGAATGGTTTCAAGAGCGGCCAAGGCGCCAACCTCTCCGCCACGCTCGTGTCGCGCTCCAGCGGCGTGACCGCGAGTTCGGTGAAGTTCCGCGTGGCTAGCCTCGGCGTCCGCGCGGCAGACGGCGGCGGCACGTTGAACTGGACTTCGTCGGTCGCCGGAATTTCCGTCGTCTACACGAACACCGCCGACGCATTGCAGTCGCTCGACACCACGAACTATTCCGTCAACGGCGCGACGTATTCCGCGCAAATCCGTTTTCCCGTCGACGCCCTGTTTCAATTCACCGACGCCGACCCGCTCGCCGGTCTCGGCCTCGTGTTGAACGCGCAGTTCACCACCGGCAATTTCACCGACCCGCACACAAACTCGTGGTTCACCAACAACACCGGCCTCTACGCGCGCATCTACACCACCGACGCCAACCGCACCAACGGCGTCACGCAAACGACGTGGACGAACACCATCAACACGCTCAAACAATCCACGCCCGCGTATCGCGGTGTGCAGGAAATTTACACGTCCACCGACTGGATTTATTTCCGCACTACCGGTTTCGGGCAACACATCATGGGGCCGTGGTATGACACGACGGCGCGCACGGTGCAGTTCGTTAATTTGCCGGTGAATCAGAAACTCCTCTTTCGCAGTCCGCGCACGAATGGAATTCCCAGCGTGAAGACGCCGACCTACGGCGCCACGGAGCAGATCGGATATTTCGTGGACGGCGTGGCGATGTATGACGCGCTCGACGGCAATGTCTGGACCGGCACGAACGAGACCACCGTTCCTGGCAACACTTATCAATGGCGGCGCGCGGCGTATCCGAACGAGAGTCTCACGTTTGACCCCGCCTACACGCACCAGCAGAACACCGGCAATTACCACAACCACGCCGACCCGCTCGCATTGCGTTACCTGCTTGGCGACCATGTTGACTTCAACGCGACGACGAAAATTTATTCCGAATCCACCAGCACCAACCTCGTGCACTCGCCCATCCTCGGCTGGGTGCGCGACGGTTTGCCCATCTACGGCCCCTACGGCTACATTAATCCGACCAACGCCAGCAGCGGAATTCGCCGCATGATCTCCGGCTACCAACTTCGCAACGGCACGAACGGCTCGGACAACATCACGACGGTCGGTCGCACCAACTTGCCCGCGTGGACGCTGCGCAACAACGGCAACGTCACGGGGAGCGGCCCCAACGTCAGCACGACGTATCCCATCGGTCGCTATTTGCAAGACTACGCTTACCTCGGCGACCTCACGAACACCGCCACCAGCCAGAAATACCAACTCGGTTCCGACTTCGACTTGAACGAATACTGCTGCCGCTTTTGCGTCACGCCGGAATATCCCGCTGGCACTTACGCTTACTTCGTCACGATTGATTCTACCGGCACACCCGCCGCGCCGTGGAACGTCGGGATGTATTTTTACGCCAATCCCGTCGGAACCAAATGGACGAACATCACCGAAACGGTCACCACGAATTTCATCGGTGGACCGAACGCCGCGCTCACTGTATCTACGCCGTCGAACAACAATTATTCCGTCACGCTCACTTGGAGCGCGGTCGAGGGCGGCACCTACCAAGTCGCGTCGTCCACCAACAATGTGAACTTCACCACCAACGTCACCGCGCTCGCGGGCAGCAGCACGCTCACCTACCTCACCACGAATTACACCGGCACGAACGGCTTGCAATACGCCCGCGTCCAACGCACCGCGCTCGCCAATTTCGACACCGCCGGAACCGCCGCCACCACGAACCAAACCGCCACGCAAAGTTTCACCATCGCCAAAGCCGCCGTCACCACGCCGCCCGCGAGCGTGAGCGTGAGCCAGAACAGCAGCGCGACCTTTACCGTCCTCGCCAGCGGCAGCGGCACGGTGACGTATCAATGGCGGAAAAACTCCGCGAACATTTCCAGCGCGACGAATTCCTCGCTGACCATCGCCAGCGCGCAGTCCACCGACGTGACCAGCTACGTCGTCGTAGTTTCCAACTTCACCGGCAGCGTCACGAGTTCTGCCGCGAGCTTGAGCATCACGAATTATTTCCCCACCGCCATTGCCGATTCCATCACGCGCACCTCGAACCTGACAGCAAAAATTTATTTCACCAACCTGCTCGTCAACGACACCGATCCCGACAGCGACACGCTGTTCGTGTCCGCCGTGAACCTCACCACGACCAACGGCATCACGCTCACCACGAACAGCACGACGATTTTTTATCCGAACGCCGCGAACGTCGCCGATCAGTTCACCTACACCGTGAGCGACGGCCACGGCGGCACGGCCACCGGCACGGCGAATATTTCCGTCGTCACCGTGGCCGGCACGAACTCCGTCCTCTCGCTGCAAGTCGGCGTTCCCGGCAGCGGGACGAACACGCTCACCTTCGCTGGCGTGCCGGGCTACAGCTACGTCGTGCAATACGCCACGAACGTCACCGGCCCGTGGCAACCGTTCAGCACCAACACCGCCGCCACGAACGGCCTCTGGACGGCGATTGACCGCACTGCTACGAACACGTCGCGCTTCTACCGCGCGGCGTTCTGAAAATCACCGGGTGGGGCGAAGAAAACTTTGTGCCTGCGCGGCTTCGTGGTTAATTTCGCCGCCATGTTTTCTTCCGAAATTAAATCCGTTCACTTCACTGGCATCGGCGGCACGGCGATGGCATCCGCCGCCGCCGCGATGAAAGAACGCGGCTTCGAGGTCACCGGCTCCGACTCGAACGTCTACGAACCGATGGCGTCGTTTCTCGCCTCGAAGCAAATCGCGGTGATGAATGGCTACCTCGAAAGCAACCTCGCGCACCAGCCCGACCTCGTCGTCATTGGCAACGCTATCTCGCGCGGCAACGCCGAGGCGGAATATTGCCTCGACCACAAATTGCGTTACTGCTCGCTTGCCGCGTTGCTCGCGGAATTTTTCATTCGCGGCAAACGCTCGCTCGTCGTCGCCGGCACGCACGGCAAGACGACGACGACTTCGCTGCTGACGTGGGTGTTTGAGCACGCGGGCTTGAATCCGAGTTTTCTCATCGGCGGCATCCCCGCTAACCTTGGCCAAGGTGCGCGCTTCACCGACAGCGAGTGGTTCATCATCGAGGGCGATGAATACGACACAGCGTTCTTCGACAAGCGCAGCAAGTTTATCCATTACCAACCCGAAGTCGCCATCATCAACAATCTTGAGTTCGACCACGCGGACATTTTTGAAAACCTCGACGCGGTAAAAAAATCCTTCTCGCACTTCATCCGCCTCGTGCCGCGCAACGGCCTGCTCCTCGGCAACGGCGACGAAGCGAACCTCACTGAACTGCTGAACGTCACGCATTGCCCCGTGAAGCGCTTTGGCCTCGGCGAACACAATTCCGTCCGTGCGACGAACATGAAACTCGGCCCGACTGCGAGCGAGTTCGAGATTCCCAGCGCGAAGTTTCACCTCAACCTCGTGGGCGAACTCAACGTCCGCAACGCGCTCGCCGTCGTTGCTGCCGCGAAACACTGCGGCCTCTCGAACAAACAGATTCAAAGCGCGTTCGACACCTTCAAGGGCATCAAGCGCCGTTTGGAAATCAAAGGCATCGCAGGCGGCATCACCATCATTGACGACTTCGGTCATCACCCGACCGCCATCCGCGAGACGTTGAAGGCACTGCGGATAAAATATCCGCGCGAAAAAATCTGGGCTGTGTTCGAGCCGCGCAGCAACACCACGCGACGGAATGTTTTTCAGAAAGAGTTGGCGGAATCTTTTGCCGACGCCAACGCCGTAATTGTCGCGCAGGTCGCACGGCTCGAGCAGTTGTTTGCCGACGAACGCCTGAACCCAGAGCAGTTGATGGCTGACATCGCCGCCAGCGGCAAGACCGCCGCGTATCTGCCCGACGCCGACGCCATCGTCGCGCACCTCGCGCAAAAAGCGCTGGGCGGCGACGTGGTCTGCGTGTTCAGCAATGGCGGCTTCGACGGCATCCATCCCAAGCTTCTCGCGCGGTTGGGCAAGCGGTGAACAGTTTGTTTCGCCAAAATTTCTCCGCATGGCTACGCTGTCACCGATGACTGCTGCGCCCGCCAATTCCGTCGCCTCCGATCTGAAACCTGAAATTTCTAATTTGAAATTGCCCGAACTGCTCGCGCCCGCTGGCGATTGGGACTGCGCCAAAGCCGCCGTCGAGAATGGCGCGGACGCGATTTATTTCGGGCTTGAAAAATTCAACGCCCGGATGCGCGCGCAGAATTTTACCGTCGCCGCGTTGCCGCAGTTGATGGAATTTCTCCACCGTCGTGGCGTCAAAGGTTACGTCACGTTCAACACGCTTGTCTTCGAGAACGAACTCGTCGACGCAGAAAATTATCTCCGCGCCATCATCGCCGCCGGGGTGGACGCCGCCATCGTGCAAGACGTGGGCATCTGCCAACTCATCCGCTCGCTCTCGCCAGACTTTCCGATTCACGGCTCAACGCAGATGACCGTGACCAGCGCTGCGGGCGTGGATTTCGCCCGCGAACTCGGCTGCAATCTCGTCGTGCTCGCGCGCGAATGTTCCATCGCGGAGATTGAAAAAATCCAGACAACCCAACTCGGTGTCGGCCATTCGTTGCCGCTCGAAGTTTTCGTCCACGGCGCACTCTGCGTCGCCTACTCCGGCCAATGTCTCACCAGCGAATCGCTCGGCGGTCGCAGCGCGAATCGCGGCGAGTGCGCGCAAGCCTGCCGGATGCCTTACGACCTCGTCAGCGACGGACAACTCGTCCCGCTCGGCGACCGCAAATATCTTTTGAGCCCGCAAGACTTGGCGGGCTTGGAAGTTTTGCCCGCGCTCGTGAGGTCCGGCGTCGCCTCGCTCAAGATTGAAGGCCGACTCAAGTCGCCCGAATACGTCGCCAGCATTACACGCGTCTATCGCGCCGCGCTTGATGATTTGAACCGCAGAGGTGCAGAGGCGCAGAGGAATTTTTCCCAAAACTCTGCGTCTCCGCGCCTCGGCGGTGAATCAAAATACGAGCTGGAGATGAGTTTTTCGCGCGGCCTCCACACCGGCTGGTTCGGCGGCATCAACAACCAGCAACTCGTCCACGCCCGCTTCGGCAAAAAGCGCGGCGTGTTCCTCGGCGAAGTCAAAAAAGTTTTGTCCGAAAGCGTCGTGCTGGAACTCACCGCGCCGCTCAAGCTCGGCGATGGCGTCGTCTTCGACGCGGGCAAGCCTGCCGAAAAAGAAGAAGGCGGACGCGTCTACGAAATCAAAGCGGCCAAAGCCGACGCGCATTGTCAGGAATTGAAATTCGGTCACGGCCATCTCGATTTCACCCGCATCCACGTCGGCGACAAGCTTTGGAAGACCAACGACCCGGAACTCGACAAGCGTTTGCGCCAGACTTTCGAGGGCGACAAGATTCGTTTCCAACGCCCGTTGCATTTGGAAGTTCACGGGCTTGTCGGCCAGCCGCTCACGCTGCTCGCGCGCGACGAACTCGGACACGGCGCGCAGATTGAATCCGCCATGCCGCTCACACTCGCCGAGAAACAACCGCTCACCACCGAGCGTTTGCGCGAACAACTTGGCCGCTTGGGCGGCACGCCGTTCGCGCTCGGTAAACTGGAAAATAATCTGACCGGCGAACTCATGTTGCCCATGAGCGAGCTGAACCGCATCCGCCGCGAAGTCGCCACCGAACTCGAACGCCAGCGCGCCACGCCGAAGCGGTGGACGTTGCACAGTTCCGAGTTCCGAGTTCCGAGTTCCGAATCTCCCGCAGCGGTCGCAACAAACAACTCAAAACTAGAAACCAGAAACTCGGAACTCATCGTATTAGTCCGCGATTTGGCGCAACTCGAAGCCGCCCTCGCCTGCGGCGTTGAAATCATCTATTGCGAGTTTGAAGACCCCAAAAAATATCGTGAGGCCGTCACCACTTTCCACACCGCGCGCGGCTGCCAATCGGCAATCGGCAATCGGCAATCGGCAATTTTTGTCGCCCCTCCAAGGATTTTCAAAACCGGCGAGGAATGGATTCTCAACCAAGTCCGCTCCGCCAATGCCGACGGCTACCTCGTCCGCAACCACGAGCACCTGAAGTTTTTCGCGAACGACCGCAAGCGCGGCGATTACTCGCTGAACATCGCCAACCGACTCGCGGCCGACTATTTCAAAAACCAGTTCGCGCTTGAAACCATGACGGCGAGCTACGACCTGAACGTCACTCAACTCGAAGCGCTGCTGCAGGGCGCGCCGCTGGAGTGGTTCGAGGTCACCATCCATCAACACATGCCGATGTTTCACATGGAGCATTGCGTGTTCTGCGCGTTCCTCTCGAAAGGCACGGACTACACGAACTGCGGGCGTCCATGCGACGTGCACGACGTGCGCCTGCGCGACCGCGTTGGCGCGGAGCACGCGCTCAAGGCCGACGCGGGTTGTCGCAACACGGTCTTCAATTCACAGACGCAGACCGGCGCGGAGTTCGTCGAGCGGCTGCTGCAATTGGGTGTGCGAAACTTCCGCCTCGAATTTCTCAACGAAAAGCCGGAGCAGGTGAAAGAAACCATCGCCAAGTATCGCCAGCTCTTGCGCGGTGAAATTACCGGCACGCAGCTCTGGCGCGAGTTGAAACTACACAATCAAATCGGCGTCACGCGCGGGCAGATGGGGAAGTGACCAGCCGCCGCTCAGTGCAGCCGGTAAAACACGGCGGGATTGGTGTTGGTAAAGATGAGTGCCATGACCGGCACGCCGCCGGTGGCCGGGACCCAAATTCCGGACCCGAGGTTGGTGGTCATCTGCAACGCAAAGTTCGTCCCGGAAAACGGATAGAACACCACCACCTGATTGCTTGCCGAGGTCGGCGAGCCGATATACACCGGTGGCGGCGGGTTGGTGTTGGCGGTGATCACCAGGGTCAACGCCTGATTGGCGCTGCTATTGTTCCCATCCGTGACCTGGACGGTGAAGTTATTCGTGCCGGAAGTGGTGGGAGTGCCGAAGATTTCCCCGTTGCTGTCCAAGGTCAAGCCGTTCGGCAGCGACCCGGAGACGGGCGTCCAGGTGAAGGAATTATTGCAGCTCGTCGCGCTGAGAAATTGATCGTAATAGGTCCCCGCCTGTCCGGCCGGCAGGCTGGCGGTCGTGATTTGCACACTGTTGCAAAGCTGGACAATGATATTAACGACCGCGCCACCTCCAGAAACATTGGTGGCCGAGATGTTGGGGCATTGGTAACTGCCGTTGCCGAGAATGTTGTCCAAGCTGGTATCGCCACCGTTGCAGCTCACGCCGACGCTCCACGCTGTGCCATTGGTAACGTTCAACGAATAATTTCCATTCGTATCGGTGTTCACGCCCAAAGCCTGATAGTTCGTGCCATTCAAACTCGCGTTGGCATAGACGCTTAAATTTGTAATCGGCTTATTATTACTGTCGCGCACGTAACCGGTGATGTGGTTGGTGGCAGACTTGGCGATGAAGTTTTTTAGCACGACCGTTCCGGCGTTGAGGTTGGTCTGGCTGATACCGTCACTAAAAACGTAATTGGTGACGTTCGGGTTTTGGTTATCAATTTGCAGTTGCCAGCTTCCTGCCAGCGCACCGCCAACGTAATTTCCATTTACATCCGTCAACTCATTGTCCTCGTAAAGATAGTTGCTCTGGTCGCTGGTATAAAGATGCACGGCGGCCAGCGGACTTCCGGCATCCGTTTTCACGCTGCCATAGAACAACGCCGTGGCCTTGGGCAGCAGCGCCGTGATGCCCGCCACGCTGCCGGCGAAAGTGTTCGTCTTGGTGGAGTTCTGCGTCCGGAGGTAACCGCCTAGGCCGACCGCCCCGCTGTCTCCGCCTAATCTCCACGAGTTCGTGGTAACGCGGGCGGTGAAGTTTCCGTTCGTGTCCGTCGAACCGAGGCCCACCAAACCGTTCGTGGACTGCACGCTGATGAACATTCCTGGCAAGCCGACGCTGGCGTTGGCTGCATCTGCAATTTTCCCAGAGAGACTTTGGTTGGCGGCGATGATTGCCAGATTCGTGGTGATACTCGCGCCGTTGGTCAGCGTGATGGTCGGCGCAATGGAAGAGTTCGCGAGATAATTGCTTTTGAACGCCAACAATAAATATGCGCCCGGTGGGGCTTTGATGGAATACGCGCCGGAGTTGTTCGCCACACAACCGAACGCGGGATTCAATCCATCGCCCCCCGGTTGGAACAAGATGACGCTGGCGTTCGGCACATTCGTGCCGCTGTTGGTCACGCTGCCAGCAAAAGTGCCGGAGGTGGCGAAGGTGGCATTCGTAACCGTGAACAAGTTGGTGACCGGCGTGAACCGCGCCGTGGGGCTGGAAAGTTTATACAGATATTTTCCCACGAAGTTCTGCACGAAATCGCCGTTCTGAAAATTAATCTTGGCCGTAATCTGTGCGCCCGTCGTGTCCGTGTCGCCCGGCACGTTGATGTTCGTCACGCCGCCAATCATTGGCGCCACGCCATCCGTCAGCGTGAACTGCTGAATTAAAAAATCCGTGCTGTCCACCACGCCGTTCGTGTTGAGGTCGGAAAATTTCTGCATCACCACCGGTTCGCCGTTCGTCAGGCCGGCGACCACGAGCGTGACGAACCCGCTGTAATTATTGCTCACCGTGGCGGGTGTGACCGTCAACGTCGCCGCGCGCGCGACGCCGACCCAGAGCAGCAGCGCGACGAGCGGAATACATTTTGCCGCGCTGGGAAAATAAAAAGGAGTTTTCATGGTGAGGAGTGGTTGAGTGATTTGACGCCAATCAAACAACTTGGCGGGCTGCTACGGATTAGGCGGCGGTTCGCGCAGTCGGTCAACGAAATAAACCCACCGCCTGCCAGTTCACTTGTAAAAATATCCCAACTCTCGCAGCGACGACCAATCTTTCGCCCGTTCTGCCGTGGCGCGACCGAGGATGATGTGGTCGAGCACTTCAATCTTCAGCAACTGCCCGGCGCGGATTAAATCGCGCGTCACCTTGATGTCCGCCTCGCTCGGCGTGGGATCGCCGCTCGGATGATTGTGCGCGAGGACGATGGCGAACGCGTTCGCGGCGATGGCGGCTTTGAAAACTTCGCGTGGATGCACGACGATGGAATCCAGCGTCCCGTCCAGCACGTCCTCTACGCGGATGAGCCGGTGACGCGCATTGAGCAGCAACACTTGCAGCGTTTCGACGTTCCGCACGAGATTTTTTCCGCGCAGCAGGCGCACGATGTTTCCCGGATTGTCCAGCAACGGCGATTCGTCCTGAAGTTCGTGCGCCATCTTGTGCGCGAGCGCGAACGCGGCCACGAGCGTCACGGCCTTGTCGCGCCCGATGCCTTTCACCTTTTTCAAATCGTCCACGGACGCGAGCGCGAGTTGTTGCAACGAGCCGAACCGCGCGAGCAACTGGCGTCCGACCTCAACGGCGTTCATGCCCTTCAAGCCGGTGCGGAGGAGGATGGCGATGAGTTCCGCGTTGCCGAGCACCGCTGCGCCGTGAGCGACGAGCCGCTCGCGCGGACGCTCGCTGGCGGGCTGGTCTTTGATGCGGAGGAAGTCGGACACGCGGAGTTTTTAACCACGAACCCTGCGAAACACACGAAAAATTCCGCCGCTACGCCACGCGCAACTTGAGCAGCAAATCTTTGCTCTCCACCGCTTCGCCGACTTGCGCGTTGATTTCTTCCACCACGCCGTCGCACGGTGCGTAAATCGTCGTCTGCATTTTCATCGCTTCGAGCACGAGCAGTTTGTCGCCCTTCGCGACGCGCGCGCCGACGGTCACGGACAGCGCGGTGACGAGGCCGGGGATGGGCGCTCCGACTTCGTTTGGTTTCGCAACGTCGGCCTTGATGCGGACTTTCACGGTGGGTTTCACCGCGCGATCCACGATGGAAAGCTGGCGCGTCATGCCGTTCAACTCGAAGTTCACCGCGCGTTTACCTTCGGCGTCCACTGCGCCGACGTTCACCAAGCGGATGAACAATGTTTTACCCGGCTCGATCTCGATGGAAATTTCCTGACCCGGTTTCATACCGTAGAAAAACGCGGGCGTCGGCAGCACGGACAGATCGCCGAAGTCGCGCTCGGCTTTCGCGAACGCGGC
>JBJOPC010000051.1:0-2655 GCA_046050965.1 Verrucomicrobiota bacterium
TCTGCTAAAGTCAGATTTTGGGTGAACAAGTTTTGCGTGGCGAGAAATTTCCGCAGGGTTTTTGGTGGAGCGTTTCTAAACGGCATCAGTTTGCTGGTGCTGGACGCTCGCCCCACCTGCCGAGTCGCCCGCAGTTTGGCAGAAATTCATCTGCGAAAAGCTGCGTTCACCTGCGGACAAAATCCGGTTTGGCATTTGAACCGCGTGGTCACTATCTTGCGCCATGTTTCAATCCGTCCTGCTCGGGACTTGGCTCAACGCGCTCGGCATCGTCCTCGGCGCAGTCGTGGGGCTGACGGCGCGCAAAAGTGTTTCGCCCGGCGCGCAGGCGTGGGCCAAGACGTTGCTCGGCGCGGTCACGATTTTTTGCGGGATGAAAATCGTGTGGGATAACATCAGTGGAAAATTCCTGTCGTGCGGGAAACAGTTTTTAATCGTGCTGCTCGCGTTGGTGCTGGGGCGGTTGCTCGGACGGTTGCTGCGCTTGCAGAAAATTTCCAATCGCCTCGGCCAGTTCGCGCGTGAGCGGCTCGCGGCTGCGGGCGGCACGCGCGCGCCGAGTTGGAGTGACGGTTTCAACACGAGCACCGCGCTGTTCTGCGCCGCGCCGCTCGCGGTGATTGGCGCGGTGCTGGCGGGCGTGGGCGGTTCGCTCGCACCGCTGGGCGTGAAGACGGCGATGGACGCGTTGGCGGCGGCGGGGTTTGCGGCGATTTTCGGTTGGAGCGTGGCGGCGGCGGCGTTGCCGGTGTTCGTGTATCAAGGCGCGCTCACGCTGGTCTGCGCGCGGCTGCTCGCGCCGTGGCTCGCGCAAAATCATCTGACCGAACCCATCGGCGCGACGTGCGGGTTGCTTGTGATGTTCGTCGCGCTCGTGATTTTTGAAGTGCGGAAGATTGAGCTGGCGGATTACTTGCCGAGCTTGGCCGCGGCACCGCTGCTGGTGTGGTGGTGGCGGTAAAATTTCTTTAACTCGGTTTATACATCCGCGGATGCAGCACGCCGACGAAAGGCAGGTTGCGATAGCGTTCGGCGAAATCCAATCCGTAGCCGACGACGAAAAAATCCGGGATGACGAAGCCGACGTAATCTGCCTGAATTTTTTCTACGCGCCGCTCGCGTTTGTCCAGCAACACGCAGGTCTTGATGCGACGCGGCTTGAGCGCGCGGAGTTTTTTTAGCACGCGCGTCAGTGTGCGGCCAGTGTCGAGGATGTCGTCCACCAGCAACACGTCGCGCCCGCGCACGTCGAGGCGGAGTTCTTTGGTGAAGACGAGTTCGCCGGATTCCGTGCCCGCGCCGTAGCTGGACACGCCCATGAAATCGAGCCGCAGCGGCATCTCAATGTGCCGGATGAAATCGCCGAGGAACATCACCGTGCCGTTGAGCAGCGAGACGACGACCATTTCGCGTCCGGCAAAATCTTTTTGGATTTCCGCCGCGAGAGTTTTCACGCGCGCCGCGAGTTGTTTGTCGGTGATGAGCACGCGCTCGACTTCCTTGCGCCAAGGCGCGGGCGTGGGGCTGGATTTGGCAACGTCGATGGCGGTGGATTTTTTTAGCATGGGCGGATGTTAATTGTGGTGGTGCACCAGCCGAAGAAAAATTTTACCGTAGCCGAAAGCCGCCCTGAAAAATAATTTCCGCCGCGACGACCACGAAGAAAATCACGCTTACGACGGCGTTGAGCCGGAAGAAGGCCGTGTTAATCCAGTTCAAACTGCGCCGCCGCGCAATCCAGTGTTCCATCACCAGACACGCGACGATGACGACCCAGCCGACGAGATACGCGAGCCGGAAACCGCACAGTAGGCCGAACCCAAACAGCACCCCGCACATGACCATGTGCGCGAGAAACGCGGCGGCGAGCGCGTTCGCCGGTCCCCACGCGACGACGAGTGAGCGCAGCCCGTGCGACTTGTCGAATTCGTAATCTTGCAGCGCGTAGATGATGTCAAAACCCACGAGCCACAGCACGACGGCGACGGCGAGCGTGAGCATCTGCAAAATTTCAAACGGCGAAACCTCTGCGCCCTTGACCGCGAGCCACGCGCCGACGGGCGCGAGCGCGAGCGCGAGACCGAGCGCAACGTGCGTGTAGTCGGTGAAACGTTTCGTGAGCGAGTAACCGCAAATCACCGCGAGCGCGATGGGCGAAAGCCAGAAGCACAGCGGATTCAAAAACCAACTCGCCGCGACCAGCCCTACGCCAGAAATCGCGCAAAGAAAAACTGCGCTCGTCAGTGAAATTTCTCCGGCGGGCAAGTGGCGTTTGGCCGTGCGCGGATTGAGCGCATCGAACTTGCGGTCCACGATGCGGTTGAACGCCATCGCACACGTTCGCGCGCAAACCATCGCCACGAGAATCAATCCCAGCACCCGCCAACCCGGCCAGCCGCGTTGCGCGCGCGCCGCGATGAGCATGGCCGCGAGCGCGAAGGGCAGCGCGAAAATCGTGTGCGAGAAGCGCACGAACGAAGCGAATTTTTGAAGGGTGGAAAACATTTAAGCCACAGATGAAACACAGATGAAACACAGATGAAAAAGACAAATTCCGGCGCGCGAGTTGGCGCGGTTTATCTGTGTTTCATCTGTGTCCATCTGTGGCTACTCCTTCTCCTCTGACCAGCGTGGCGCGAGTTGGTTCGGCACTCT
>JBJOPC010000052.1:0-11682 GCA_046050965.1 Verrucomicrobiota bacterium
ACTGCGTGGTCGTCAAAGTCCACGGTGTAAAGCTGCCAGCAGAGTTGGATTTGTTTGAGGTTGCTCTGGCACTGAATATTTTTTGCGCGGACTTTGGCCTTGGACAACGCGGGCAACAGCAGCCCCGCGAGAATGGCGATGATGGCGATGACGACCAGCAGTTCGATTAGGGTGAAAGCTGTTGGCTTTACCGGTGGCTTCATCGTTGAGGCTGCGCGTGTGCGCGCACATTGCGGGCAATAACAAATCTCCAAATCCATACCGCCATCAGCATCAGGTGTTGGCACATACCAACCAGTAGCCTTGGCCTTGTCGGCGTAGTGACGGCAATCTTCGTCCGCACAACCAACGAAGCCTTCATCTATTTTAATCATCTCCCCACAACCACTACAGATGAAACCACAGGCAAAATAAGCGTGTGCGTCGTAAGGGTCGGCCATGTCCAAAATGTCGCGGAGTTTGGTCATGGACTGAATAGCTGTTTTCTATTTCTCTGCACCTCTGCGTTAATTTGGGTTCGCTCACGGTGTGCGAGCGCGGAAGAGGAGGTTCGTGTAGCCTTGGCTATTCGTGACGGTGAGCGGGATGATGCCCGTCACGGAGTTGTTCGTGCTGATGGCCGTCCAGTTGGTGGTGTTGGTGGAGGTAAGCACGGCGTAGTTGGAAAGCGGCGAGCCGAGCAGCGTGGTGATGAAGCTGTTCGTGGCGTAGCTCCAGTTGGTGAAGCGCGAGGCGGTGTTGCTCGCGATGAGGAACAGCGTCGCGCTCGCGCTGGTCACGGCGCCGTAACTGTTCGTCACGATGACGTCGTAGCTGCCTTCGTTGGTGCTCTGAAAATTCGTGAGCGTGAGCGGATTCGCGGTGCGACCGGTGAAATTATTTCCGTTCGTGCGCCACTGATACGCGAGCGGGGCGCTGCCGCTCGCGCCGACGGTGAGGCTGACGTTGCTGCTTTGCACGACGGTCTGGCTGGCGGGTTGGTTCGTGATACTCGGCGGGACGTTGACCGTGAGCGTGGCGACGGTGCTGGTCACGGAGTTGACGGCGTTGGTGATGACCACGGTGTAGTTACCCGCGTTGGTGGACTGCGCGTTGGTCACGGTGAGGGAGGCGTTGGTGGCGTTCACCAGATTGTTCGTGGTGTTGAACCGCCATTGATACGCGGGCGACGTGCCGCCCGCGACGACGGTGAAGGTGGAGTTGCTACCGGCCAACACGGTGAGGTTCGCCGGCTGATTGGAAATCACAATGGCCGTGCGGACGGTGAGCGTGACGACGCTGCTGGTGGTTGCGCCGTAGGTGTTGGTGATGACGCAGTTGTAGTTGCCCGCGTTGGTGGGCTGGCAATTCGTGACAGTGAGCGTGGCGTTGGTGGCGTTGAGGACGTTGTTGGTGGTGTTCAAGCGCCATTGATATTTGAGCGTGGCACTGCCGCTCGCGCTGACGCTGAAGCTGGCGTTGCTGGTTTGGTTCACGGTCAAACCGCCGGGCTGACCGGTGACAGCGGGCGGCGCGGCGAGGGCGTAAGCCAGATTGATCGTGCCGCTCGCGCCGCCCACGCCGTCGGCGACGATGTAATAAACCGTGCCGCCCGTGCCGTTGAACGTGGTAATTTCATGGCCGGTCGCCGGATTGGTGCTGCTGCAATTGATGCTCACAAGCGCGGCAAAGTTGGTGAGGTCGGTGCTGGTGTAGACGGCGATGAGGTGGTTGAACGTAGCCGTGAGCGCGTCCACGGTGACGGTTCCGCTGGCGGGCGGCTGGTAGGAAAACCAATACGACGCGCCGCCAGCTTCGCCGCAATGGTTCGGTTCACCGGGTTCTTTCACCGCGCCGAACGTGCTGAAAATTTGCGAGCCGGAATAACCAGCGGCGGGCGCGCCGATTTGGGGAAATGGGCGCGGAAAAGCGCCGCTGCCGTTGTCGGAGATGTCACGGAATTTATATTGCGCGAGCACATTGGGATTGAAAGTGGCGTCGGTGGTGCTGAGCTGAAGTTGCGCGGCGGCGGAACGATTGGTCGTGGCTTTGTTGCTGCCGATGAGCCGCTGAATAATCTTCACGGTGTAAAGACCGACATCGCCCAACGTGGCGTTGGAGAACGCCAACGCATTGCCGTTGCCGCTGGTGATTAAATCCACGCCATTGCGTTGCCACACGAAATTAACGGATTCGATGTTGGGGTTGTTCGTGTTCACTTGCACATCGAACGCGACATTCCCGCCCGGTGACACGGTGAGAGATTGCGGCTGGGTTTTAATGATGGGTAATAAATCCGACGTGACTTCTTCATTCCAACGCAACGCAATGTTGCCGCGCTCGCTGTAAAATCCATCCACAGCGATGTGATAATCTACGCCGTCCACGGCGTTGAAAGAAACGGAGCTGCACAAAAATCCGCCGCTGTCGTCGTCGCCGCTCGCCACAAGGCCGAGGCTGCTGATGCCACCATTCTGCGAGCCGTTGGTGTAGACGCTCATCGTCGTATCGTAACCACTGCCACGCGTGTCGAAGGTGGCAATGCCATTGTAAGGCGCAGTCCAAGTGGTCCAGACAGAAGCTTTGCCGGGTTTGCCGCCGTGGTTCGTTGGTTCGTTGGGTTCGCGAGTGGCAGTCGTGTTATTGGCTCGGCGCACGCCCGTGCCGATGGTTGGCAACGCGACGCTGTTCGAGTAAGCGTCAGTGAAATTATGCGCGAGAATATTCGTGAGGAGCAAAACGATGTTCGTGCTGCTGGTCGCGCCACCGCCATTGAAGGTCACGAAGCTGTAAGTGCCGCCGTTCGTCTCGTCGAGTGTTTGAAACGTAAGGCAACTGTTCGTCTCGTTGGGAATATTCACGCCGTTCAAACGCCATTGAAAATACACCGGCGGCAGCCCGCTCGCTGTGCCGCACAGCAGCAGGAAATCGCCGACCGACGCGCTTTGGCTGGGCGGTTGCGAGGTGATGACCGGCGGATTTGTGAACGTCGGCGCGCAGTTGTAATTTAATTTCACCAAACCCGTCGCGCCGCCCACGCCCTCCACCGCGATGAAATACGTCGCGCCGTTCGTCACGTTCAACGTCATCGTTGCGCCGCCAGCAACTGCGCTGGCGACATTGCAGCCGAGCGCAGTGAGCGACGCATAGTTGCTGCTGCTGCCGGTGTAGACCGCCAGCACCGCATCAAACGACGAGCCAATCGTGTCCACCGTGAGCACCCCGCTGTCCGGCGCGCGATACGCATACCACGCCGACGCCCCGCCCGGTTGGCCGCACGGCACGGGCTCGCCCGGTTCCTTCGTCGCACCAATGGTCGTGAAAATTTGCTGGCCGGAATAACCGCCGAGGCCGCTGCCGGGATTGGCTGCGAGCGCGAGTTTGTTATTGGCCGCGCTGCTGGGGTTCACGCCGCTGTCTTGCGAATTAATTTGCACACTGGCGACGCTGGAAAAATTGGTGAGCGAACTTTGTCCCGCCGTCACCAGCCGACACGAGTAATTGCCGACGGACGTGTCGGTGATAGTGGCAAAATAAAACGGACTCGTCGCACCCGCGATCGGATTGCCGTTGAAGAGCCACTGATACGTCGGCGTCAGCCCGGTCGGCGAGACAGACACCTGCAACGCCACGGTCGTATTTGCCGCCACCGTGGCACTCGCCGGCTGCGTCAGGATCACCGCCAACTGATCGGTCGTGGCGGTGAACGCCCAGTTCAAAATGCAATTGCCGCGCGCACCGAAAAATCCGTCCAACGCGATGGCGTAGCTCACCCCCGCTGTGGCATTGAACGAAACGGTGCTGTTCAAAAACCCGCCGCGATCATCGTCGCCCACCACCGGCGTCAACCCGCCCACGTTCGTGCCGGTGTAGACCGCGAGCAACGTGTCGAAACCGCTGCCGCGCGTGTCAAACGTCACCACGCCGTTGGTCGGAGCCGTCCAGTTTAACCACAGCGAACCGCCGCCGGGAATGCCCGCGTGATCCGGCTCGCCCGCTTCTTTCGTGGCGGTCGTGTTCGCTCTTTGTCCCGAACCATTCACTCCCAGCGAGCCGCGCGTGGCGAAGGCATCGCTCGCCGGAAGATTCGAGATGGCGCTGACGGACAGCAACGCCGCCGCGCTCGCCACCGCGCCGTTGGCGTTCGACACCACCACGCTGTAACTCCCCGCGTTCGTCGCCAACACCGAGGAGATGGTAAGTTTTGCCGTCGCCGGGCTGGTGGCCACGTTGGTGAATTGCCCGGGAATGGTGACGCCGTTTTTGCGCCACTGAAACAGCATCGGAGCCGTGCCACTGGCCGTCGCGCTGAAACTTGCCGCCGCGCCGAGCGTGGTCACGTTGGTGTTCTGCGGTTGCGCGATGAACGTCGGTTGCGCCCACGCCGCCAAAGGCAATAGCACGACCGCAGCGACGGCGAAAAGAATGCGAGCGGGGTAAGTCTTCATGGGCGTTGGAAACAACAGGGCTTTGATAACACACGCGGGGATTTATTCAAGCGATGGTTCGGTTAGCAGCACCCGCCAAGGAACGTTTCTCGCCCGCCCTTTGGTTTGACGCTCGCGCGGGTTGCTGTTAGAAAGTTCCCTCGCATGGCTAAAACTTCTTCCACCAAATCCGCCAAACCGAAATACAAACGCGTTCTGCTCAAGTTGAGCGGCGAAGGTTTGGCGGACGAAGGCACGGGCTTCGGCATTTCTGCGAAGGCGTTGCAGAACATGGCGCAAGAAGTCCGTGAAATCCGCGACCTCGGCGTGCAAGTCGTCGTCGTCATCGGCGGCGGGAATATTTTTCGCGGGCTGCAAGGCAGCAAGCAGGGCATCGAACGCGCGACCGGCGATTACATGGGGATGCTCGCCACGGTCATCAATTCCCTCGCGTTGCAAGACGCGCTGGAGAAACTCGGCGTCGCCACCCGTGTGCAAACCGCCATCACCATGACGCAAGTCGCCGAGCCGTTCATCCGCCGTCGCGCCGTGCGCCACTTGGAAAAAGGTCGCGTCGTCATCTTCGGCGGCGGCACGGGCAATCCCTATTTTTCCACCGACACTGCAGCGGCTTTGCGCGCCACGGAGATCGGTGCGGAAGCGATTTTGAAAGCTACGAAAGTGGACGGCATTTACGACAGCGATCCGAAGAAAAATCCTAACGCGAAACGCTTCGCGCAAATCACCTACCTCCACGCGCTGCAAAAGCAGTTGAAGGTGATGGACTCCACGGCGTTCTCGCTGTGCATGGACAACCAGATGCCCATCGTAGTGTTCGACGTGTTCAAGCCGCACAACCTCCGCCGCGTCATCATGGGCGACAAAGTCGGCACGCTCGTCACGAACTGATCCATGCCTGAACTCCCCGAAGTCGAGGTGCTCGTGCGACACCTCGCGCCGCTGCTGAAAAATAAAACGATTCGTCGCGTTTACATTCAACGCGCGAAAGTCATCCGCCCCACTTCTATCCGTGAACTCACGGCCAAACTTGTCGGCGCGAAGTTCACCACGCTCACTCGTCGCGGCAAATACCTCGTCTTCACGTTGCGGAAACAACGCCAAGATTTCATGCTCGTCGGGCATCTCGGCATGACCGGACGAATGTTCGTGCAACCGAAGTCCGCCGCGCCGCCCAAGCACACCACCGTGCGACTCACACTCGGTCGCAACGATTTCATCTATGACGACCCGCGTATGTTTGGTCGCCTCACGCTCGATGTGCGCTCGCTCGCGCAGCTTGGGCCGGAACCGTGGGCGACAGAATTCACCGCTGAATTTTTCGCCGCCGCGTTGCGCCGCTCCTCGCAGCCGGTGAAAGTGAAGTTGCTCGACCAATCGCTCGTTGCGGGCGTGGGCAACATCTACGCGAGCGAAGCACTGTTCCGCGCGAAGATTTCACCCAAGCTCGCCGCGAAGAAACTCACGCGACCACAAGTGAAGCAACTCCACCGTGCCATCCGTGAAGTGATGCAGGAAGCGATTGATTGCGGCAGCACGATTCCGCTGAACTTCGGCGACAACAAATCAGACGACGGACTTTTCTACTTCGGTCGCACCGCCGACGCGCCGGATTATTACGAAGAACGCCTGCGCATCTATGACCGCGCCGGGCAACCATGCATCCGCTGCCGCACCAAGATTCAGCAAATTGTCCAAGCCGCCCGCAGCACTTACTTCTGCCCGCACTGCCAGGATTGAAGCAACGGTTCAAGTCCGTCTTGTCGAAGCCTCATTCCGCCCTATACTTCCCGCCTTGAGTGCGAATGTGAAACAGCGCGTCGTCTGCGGCATGAGCGGGGGAG
This sequence comes from Verrucomicrobiota bacterium, assembly GCA_046050965.1. Classification (GTDB taxonomy): domain Bacteria; phylum Verrucomicrobiota; class Verrucomicrobiia; order Limisphaerales; family JAFMIX01; genus JAFMIX01. The sequence goes on from JBJOPC010000052.1 coordinate 6,269, forward strand.
TGGATTCCTCCGCCACCGCTGCGTTGTTGCTCGAACAGGGCTACGACGTCGTCGGCATCACGCTCAAACTCTGGCCGCAGGATTGCGTGAACCGCGCCGAGGACAAATGCTGCGGCCCGCAGGCCGTCACCGACGCCCGCAGCGTTTCGCACAAGCTAGGCATCCCCTACTACCTCATTGACGAGTCGGCAGATTTTCAGAAACACGTCATCCAATATTTCGCCGACGAATACAAAGCCGGTCGCACGCCGAATCCCTGCGTGATGTGCAACCAGAACTTGAAGTTCGGTCGGCTCATTGACCGCGCTGACCAACTGGGCGCGGATTTCATCGCTACCGGTCATTTCGCCCGCGTCGAGAAGAACACCGACGGCTCGCGCTACCTGCTCAAGCGCGGACGGGATTCGCGCAAAGACCAAAGTTATTTTCTCTTCTCGCTCCGCCAAGACCAGCTCGCACGCACGCTGTTCCCACTCGGCGACAAAACCAAGAGCGACACCCGTGAAGTCGCGCGGCATTGCAACCTCAAGACCGCCGACAAAGAGGAGAGCATGGAAATCTGTTTCGTGCCGGACAACAACTACGGCGGCTTCCTCCAGTCGGCGAACCTCGTCCAGAAGCATCGCGGCGAAATCGTGGATGTGCATGGTCATGTGCTCGGTCATCACGACGGCATTGAGTTCTACACCATCGGCCAGCGCAAGGGTCTCGGCATCTCCACGCCCAAGCCGATTTACGTCGTGGAACTGGATCCCGAAACCAACCGCGTCATGGTGGGTGACGAAACCGCGCTGGACCGCGACGAATTCATCGCTGACCGCTGCAACTGGCATCCGTTCGCGCAACTCACCGCACCCATCGAAGTGACCGCGAAGATTCGCTACAACCATCCCGGCGCGCCCGCCACCGTCACGCCGCTCGACGGCAATCGCGTGAAGGTGAAACTCCATGCGCCCGCCCGCGCCATCACGCCCGGCCAAGCCGCCGTTTTTTATCAGGACGACCTCTTGGTTGGCGGCGGTTGGATTACGCGCTGAAGATACGGGTTGCGATACGGGTGGTTCACCCGTATCATTGCCCGTATGAAAACCACAATTGACCTCGACGAAAAAAAACTCGAGCGCGTGATGAAGCTCACCGGCATTGACACGCGCAAGGAGGCGATTGACACCGCGCTCACCGAGCTGGAACGCAAGGCGAAGTTGCACAAGCTCTACACCAATCCGCTCCCCGGCCATTTCTACAAGGACGTGATTGACCCCAGCTACGACCTCATGAAAATGCGCGAGCTGGAAAAACCCAAACGCGGCGACATCTGGTGATCCTCATTGATTCCAGCATCTTCATCGGGTGGACGCGGCGCGGCATCAACCCGCTCGACGCGCTCCAACGCCATCTTCATGCAAACGATCTTGTCTCCTGCGGCATCGTGCGTGGCGAAGTATTGCGCGGAGCAATCAAGCCCGAAGCCAAGGCTGAATTGACTGCATTGTTTGACGTGATTCCAGAAATTCACACCACGTCCAAAATTTGGCACGAGGCAGCAGAACTCGCCTGGCAACTTGACCGCCGCGGCCTCGTGCTGCCGCTCACCGACCTCGTCATCGCCGCCTGCGCCTTGAGTCGTGATGCCATCGTCATCACCACCGATGCTCACTTTGGAAAAATCCCCAAACTAAAAATCCGCCGCGAACTTTGATCCGCCATGAAAACTCCCGCGCCTCCGCTCGACCTCAAAAAAATCAAAGTCTTCCCGCTCGCGCAGCGCGCTAGCTTGAGCCGCGTGGAGAAAATCCTCGTTGACCCCGCGTCCCAACCTGCCACGCCTGACGCCGCACAGACCAAAATCATTTCCGACGCCGCGCAAAAAATCGCTGCCGCCCGCGAACGCGGCGCGAGCGTCATGCTCATTTACGGTGCGCACCTCGTGAAGAACGGCGCGCACCGCCTCGTCAACGAACTGCTCGCGCGCGGTTGGGTCACGCACCTCGCCACCAACGGTGCCGGCGTCATCCACGATTGGGAACTCGCGCATCACGGACGCACCGAAGAGAGCGTGCGCGCGAACGTCGCCACCGGCACGTTCGGCACGTGGGACGAGACCGGACGCAATTTGCACCTCGCCATGCTCGCAGGCGCATTGCGCGGCGAAGGTTTTGGCAAAAGTGTTGGACGCCTCGTGGTCGAAGATGGCGTCACGCTGCCAGCCACGACGGAGTTGGAAAAACTTTTGCGCGACGAACCGGCCAACCCGCTTTCGCCTGCACGCGCAGAATTGTTGCTCGCGATGAAACAACATTCGTTGCCCGCCGGACGCATTGCCGTTGCACATCCGCACCGTGAGACGTGCATTCTCGCGCAGGCGTTCCGCCACGATGTGCCGCTCACCGTGCATCCCGGCATCGGCTACGACATTATTTCCAATCATCCCATGTTCAACGGCGCAGCCATCGGACGCGCGGCGCAACTGGACTTCGCGCAATTCGGCGGCGCGGTGGAACGGCTGGATGGCGGCGTGGTGTTGAGCGTCGGCTCGGCCATCATGGGGCCGCAAGTGTTCGAGAAAAGTATAAGTTGCGTCAACAACCTGCGCCTACAAGCCGCGCGCCCCATCGTGCGCGACCACACGTTTTTCGTCGTGGACCTCGCGGACGGAGGCGGCTGGGACTGGACGCACGGCGAACCGCCCAAGACGAACCCCGCTTACTACCTGCGCTTCTGCAAAAGCTTCGCGCGCATGGGCGGCACGATGAACTACGCGCAGTGCGATAATGTGAACTTCCTGCACAATCTGCTCAATCAACTTGGTCAGTGAAAAAGCGGGCTTGCACGGACGACGTTTGTTGTTACCTTCTGCCGCCCTATGGGCACCCATAGCTCAATTGGATAGAGCGGCTGACTACGGATCAGCAGGTTATAGGTTCAACTCCTATTGGGTGCACCATTTCTAAAAGGTTTTAGTGGCTTCAAAATCGGCGTCTTGCAAATCTGATACTGGAATTGTATACTGCTGGCATGAAAAAGGGTCAAGCAGCAGTAAAGGCCGAAGCCGAGAAGCCTAAGCTCTGGCAGAAAACCTCTTTCGCCAATCTGATTCGCTACCTTCCCAGCGGAATTTATTTTTTGCGGATTCGCGTTCGCGGCCAACTCATTCGCAAGAGTCTAAAGACGGATGTTTTGTCCGTGGCCAAATTACGACTGACCGACGAGGAGAAGAATTATCGGCAGGTGGCGCAGCGACAATTAGCCATGCAACGCGGGCGTGGCCAGATGAGTTTCACCGATGCGCTGGAAATATATCGCGCTCGGTTGGCGGCGAATACAGAAATCAAATCAAAAACTAAGCACTACTACAAACAGCGCATTGATTCGCTATTACGAACATGGTCGGGTTTGGAAAAAACCAATGTGCGCGACATCTCCAAGCAAAACTGTCTGGATTGGGCGGCGAAATATAAAGGCAGCGCCACGGCGTTCAACAATACGGCGTTGGTGTTGCGAATGGTTTTGGACATTGCCATCGAGAGCGGCGTGATCTACGAAAATTCCGCACGCCATGTCACCCGTAGAGCAATCAAACCAAAAGAATTGCATTTGCCCGACAACACCAAGTTTGTCGAGCTTGTGCAAATTATTCAAAACGCTGGTGGGCGATTCAGTCGCGATTGCGCTGATTTGGTTCGTTTCCTCGCTTACGGCGGATTTCGTTTAGGGGAAGCGGGGAATATCACTTGGGCGGATTGTGATTTTAAGAAAGAAGAAATCGTTGTGCGTGGCGATTCGGAGGAAGGCACAAAAAACAGCACCGTGCGCCGTGTGCCGATGATCGCAGAGATGCGCCAGCTTTTGGAACGCCTGCGCGAAGCGCACCTTGAAGATATGCCCACTGCCCGTGTCATGCGTGTGAGCGAATGTCAGAAAGCGATGGACGCAGCAGTAATAAAAGTGGGCATCAGCCATTTGACGCACCACGATTTGCGCCATTTATTTGCGACCCGGTGTATTGAGTCTGGCGTGGATATTCCGACGGTGTCCCGCTGGCTTGGCCACAAGGATGGCGGCGGATTGGCGATGAAGGTGTATGGGCATTTGCGGAATCAACATTCGACCAGCATGGCGAAGTTGGTGAGTTTTGAACCGACCAACGTCATTCCATTGCGACGGAAAAAATCGGCGTAAATCATTTCTTCCCCAATGCTGCTATGCGTTCAGATGGGGCATCGAGTGCGCCGCTGAAGCGTCATTTTACACGGCACGCCTTACCTCTAACGTTCGTTAGAGATTTTGCGTCCGAAAATTATCCGAAGGCTGGCTGATATTAGTCGGAAGAGTGTCCGATTTCTGTCCGAAAATTATCCGGTTTTTATCCGAGATTTTATGAGCGATAACAGTTCATCATGAAGATGAACAGGCTCGTTTTAAGAAACTTGCCCGCGGCTATAAAAGAGCCTGCTGCGACGCTTCCGTGTAAGCCGCATCGCAAAATTTTGCGCGGACAAACTTGAAGGCGGATTGACGCTGCTATTTTTACCGCGCAAACTGCCGCCCAACAATGTCGAAACGGTTTTTCACCAACGAAGGCGAGAATACGCTGCTGAAAAAGTTCGCGGGCGTGTTCGCGCACAATCCCGACATTGAACGGTTCGACGCACTCGTCGGCTATCTTCGCGCGTCCGGTTATTTCGCCCTCCGCCCGCATCTGGAAAAAGTCCCGCTCATCCGTATCATCGTCGGCATTGACGTGGACACCGAACTGGCTCGCCACCATCGCAAAGGTCTGCTCATGTTGGGCGATGCGGACAAGACGCTGGCTTTTGTCCGCGCCAAGCTCGCGGAGGACGTGTCGGGCGCACCCTACCGGCGTGAGATTGAGGAAGGCATCCGCCAGTTCGTCGCCGATGTCGCGTCCAAGCGCGTCGAAATCCGGGCGCACTCCACCAAAAAGCTCCACGCCAAGCTCTACATCTTTCTGCCGAAAGGTTTTTGCGAACACAAGCCGGGCGCGGTCATCACCGGTTCATCCAACCTCACTGCTGCCGGTTTGGGCGTCGAGGACGCCGCCAGTAATTACGAGTTCAACGTCGTCTTGCATGATTACGAGGAGGTTTTGTTTGCCAAAAACGAATTTGAAAAACTCTGGAACGAAGGCGTTTCCATTTTACCCGAGGCCGTCAAGGGCGTCGTGCGCGAAAGCTATCTGCGCGAAGACCTCACGCCCTTTGAACTCTACGTCAAATTTCTCATTGAATACTTCGGCCCGGCCATTGATTACGACCCCAATTCCGAACGCGACCTGCCCAAAGGCCGCAAGGCGTTGAGTTATCAGGGTGACGCGGTGAACGACGGCTGGCTCAAATTGCAGAAACACGGCGGCTTTTTTCTCGCCGACGTCGTCGGCTTGGGCAAGACCGTCG
>JBJOPC010000053.1:0-10090 GCA_046050965.1 Verrucomicrobiota bacterium
CGTTAAATTCTTTGCAGAAGCCCATGATGTTGACGCCGTGCTGACCGAGCGCGGGGCCGACCGGGGGCGCAGGATTCGCCTGTCCGGCGGGAATCTGCAGTTTGATAGAACCAGTGATTTTCTTTGCCATAAAAATTTAAAATTAGGATTTGTCCACTTGCCAGTATTCGAGTTCGACCGGCGTGTTGCGTCCGAAAATGTTGACCGTGACTTTCAACTTGCCGCGATCCGGCTCGATCTCTTCGATGACGCCACTGAAATTCAAGAACGGACCGTTGTTGATCTTGATGGTCTCGCCCACGGCGAAATTCACCTTCGGCTTCTCGGTCTCTTCCGAGGCGGAAATCTGCGCCTTGATGGCTTCAACTTCGTCCGTCGGCGTCGGAATCGGCGGCTCACCGCCAACGAACCCAATCACGCCGGGAGTTTCTTTGATGAAATACCACGGAGCTTCGATGATTTTTTTGTCGGCATCGAACAAGGCCATCTCCACAAAAACATAACCCGGCCAGAGCTTGCGATTCGTGACCGTTTTCTTCTGGTTGCGGACTTCCACAACTTTTTCCATCGGAACCATGACCTCGCGGACATAGCTGCCCATTTCTTCGGGCTTAATGCGTTTCTCGATGTTTTCCTTGACCTTGTTTTCTTGGCCGGAAAGCGTCTGGATGATGAACCACTGGCTTTGCATCGTGATAAAATCCTTAAATCGAAGTCAACCGGTTCACAAAATAGAAGAACAGCACATCCACGCCGACCGTGAATCCGCCGAGCAGCAGCACCCCCACAAACACGAGTGCAGTCGAGCCTTTCAACTCTTCAATCGTAGGCCAGTTGCATTTGCGCAACTCTTCCTTCGTTTCGCCGATGTAGACGTTCAGACGCCCAATCAAACCCTGATACCAGAGCAGACCGAACACCGCGCCAATCACCGCAATCCAAATAAAATTTTTCATGTCGTTTCTAGTTGCTCTGTCCAACCGGCCTGCCGAGCCGAAGCTCGCCGCAAAATCATTTCACACCGCCCGCCTTCGCTGCGCTCCGGCGCGGCAACTCCGAATGCCTTCGGAGTTGGCGGAGAGGGAGGGATTCGAACCCCCGTTGGGCTTACGCCCAAAGCGGTTTTCAAGACCGCCGCGATAGACCACTCTGCCACCTCTCCGTCGCAGACTGGCCTGCCGAGCCGTAGCCCGCTTTCAAACCGCATTGCTGAATTTATTTCAGCCAAGACTGGCACGGCGGGAGGGAGTCGAACCCCCAACCAACGGTTTTGGAGACCGCTACTCTGCCAATTGAGCTACCGCCGTAACCGAAATTGCTCCAACCGACTTCCGCCGACGAAAGAGGCGGAGGTTGCCCTCCGCACTCTTCGTTCGACCGAAACTTAAACCAACACTTCCGACACGATGCCGGAACCGATGGTGCGTCCGCCTTCGCGAATCGCGAACTTGAGACCTTTTTCCATCGCGACGGACTTCTGAAGTTCGACTTCCACCGTGACGTTGTCGCCAGGCATCACCATTTCGACGCCGGTCGGCAGTGTGAGCGTGCCGGTGACATCGGAGGTGCGGAAATAGAACTGCGGACGATAATTCGTGAAGAACGGCGTGTGACGGCCACCTTCATCTTTGGTCAAGACGTAGACTTCCGCCTTGAACTTCGTATGCGGCTTGATGGTGCCGGGCTTGGCTAAAACCATGCCGCGTTCCACGTCGTCCTTGGTCGTGCCGCGCAGCAGCACACCTACGTTGTCGCCCGCGCTCGCAGAGTCGAGCAACTTGCGGAACATTTCGATGTCGGTCGCCACCGTTTTCTTGGTGTCTTTGAGACCGACGATTTCGACTTCTTCCATCTTCTTGAGAACGCCACGTTCCACACGACCGGTCACGACTGTGCCGCGACCTTCGATGGTGAACACGTCTTCGACGCACATGAGGAAAGGCTTGTCCACTTCGCGAGGCGGGAGCGGGATGAACGAGTCCACCGCGTCGAGCAAGTCTTGAATGGCTTTTTCGCCTTCAGGCTTGTTCGCCATGGCCGCGTTGGAGCTGCCACGGATGACGGGCGTCTTGTCGCCGGGGAAACCATACTTGTTGAGCAAGTCGCGGATTTCCATTTCCACGAGGTCGAGCAATTCCGTGTCGTCCACGAGGTCAATCTTGTTCAAGAACACCACGATAGCCGGCACACCGACTTGGCGGGCGAGCAAGATGTGTTCGCGCGTCTGGGGCATCGGGCCGTCGGCGGCACTCACCACGAGAATCGCTCCGTCCATCTGCGCGGCGCCGGTAATCATGTTCTTCACATAATCCGCGTGGCCGGGGCAGTCAACGTGCGCGTAGTGACGTTGAGGAGATTCGTATTCGACGTGGGACACGGCGATGGTGACGGTTTTGTTTTCGTCACGAACTGTGCCGCCTTTGGTGATGTCCGCGTAGGAAATCGGCTTGGCGAGACCCTTGCCGCTCTGGACGTGAACGATGGAGGCAGTCAACGTGGACTTGCCGTGGTCAACGTGGCCGATGGTGCCGATGTTGACGTGAGGTTTGGTTCTTTGAAATGCTTCTTTTGCCATGACTATTTCCTATTGTTGTTTGCTGTTACTAAATGTTTATGGAGCCCAAGATCAGGATTGAACTGATGACCTCGTCCTTACCAAGGACGTGCTCTACCAACTGAGCTACTTGGGCGACCACTAAAGCTCATACTACCTAAAATCCTGACCGCAAAAAAACGACAAAAAACCAACCCCTCGTATGTTTTTTCTAAAAACAAGGGGTTGGAAAATGAAATTTTCTGCAACCGAACGGCGGGAAAGTATTTTGCCACCACTTTAGTGTCAACGGTATTTTCATTTTTTTTGGGGACAGTGTGGTTTTCCGCGCTATCCTCGCCACGCCAAATTACCGAGTCGACGGTTTTTCAATTCATCCATGCCCGCTTCCACCCCAGACCGCCTTGCGTTCGAGCGCGAGCTTTGGCAATCTGGCCTCACCCTCGTCGCAGGCGTGGACGAAGTCGGGCGCGGCCCGCTCGCCGGGCCAGTCGTGGCGGCAGCAGTGATTTTACCCGCGAGCTGGCGCGACGGAAATTTTGACAAACGCCTCCGCGACCTCAACGACTCCAAGCAACTCACCGAACGGCAGCGCGATGAATTTTTCATCGTCCTCACCACGCACCCGGAAATCCGTCACGCCATCGCGCGCGTGGACGCCGACGTGATTGACCGCATCAACATCCTCCAAGCCACGCACCGCGCGATGAACGCCGCGCTCGCCGCCCTCGCCCCTGCCCCGCAACACGCGCTCGTGGACGGCCTGTGTGTGAAGACACTCGCGTTCCCACAGACGCCGCTCGTGAAAGGCGACGCCCGCAGCTACTCCATCGCCGCCGCCAGCGTGCTCGCCAAAGTCGCGCGCGACCGACTCATGCACGAGTTCGATAAAAAATTCCCCCACTACGGTTTCGCCACCCACAAAGGCTACGGCACACCCGCGCACCTTGCCGCCATTGCACAACACGGCGCGTGCGCGATTCACCGGAAAAGTTTCGCACCGATGAAAACGAAGAACCGCGAACTTTTTTAACCACAGATTTTCACAGATGCACACAGATAAAACTTTCCCATCTGTGTTCAATCTGTGTTTCATCTGTGGCTAATGAATCCGTTTGCCCGCCTCAAAGCATGGTTCACCCGGGAGGAAAAGCCGGAGCATTTACGGCGCGGCGAACTCGGCGAGCGCGCGGCGGAACAGCATTTGAAAAAACTCGGCCTGAAATTTCTCATGCGCAATTTCCGTTCGGCACGCGGCGAGATTGATTTGGTTTTCCGCGACGCCGATTGCCTTGTGTTCGTAGAAGTGAAGACGCGTTCCTCCGAACTGTGGACGCGCCCCGCTGCCGCCGTGGACGCCCGCAAAAAACGTCTACTCACCCAGACCGCGCTCGACTACCTGCGCGCGATAAAAAATCCGCCAATCAAAATCCGTTTCGACATCGTGGAAGTGTTACTCACCGACGGCGACGTGCGCGAGGTGCGCCACCTGCCCAACGCCTTTGCCATGTCCAAACCCTACCGCTACGGCTAGGACGACCACAGTGTTTGAGCCGACAAACTTCCTGCACCTGCTCAAAGAGTTTGAGCTTGGGATTGGATAACACGAATTCAAACGTCGCCTTTCTCGGTTTCACATTTTTATCAAAATAGGAAGAATTGGTTCTCGACAAAGAATCTGCAAAGAAAGATAAAACTCCAAGCCGTATTATAAAGCGTCAATTGGGACGCCCAATACTAGTTAGGCGGCATTGAGCGTTATGAAATATCTGATCTATAGTTTCGGTTCGATATTTGTTGTCATTGGCCTTGCACTGGTGCGTAGATCCGTGCTGGATATGCGGCGTGCGATACATAGTGCTTCTTGGCCTACGACCTCTGGTATAATTACCCAATCGGCCATCAAGACCTATTCTCATTCTGCTTCTTCTCCTGATGGTGGAGGCGGGGGACTCACTCACGCTCCGGATATTGAGTTCAGTTACACGGTTGGGGGGAGCAGTTACACCTCGCGTTGTATCCGTATGGGTATGGATATTTCCGCGTCGAAGAGGTTCGCCTTGAATTTTACGTCACGGTATCTGGTTGGCAGGCACGTTCGTGTTTCTTACGACCCAGCCAACCCTGCATCTGCTGTTTTGGAGCCGGGAAATCACCGATGGAGTTTTGCCATCCTTGGTTTTAGTTGTTGCTTCGTTCTATTTGGGGCAGCAGTTTTGATTTTAGCATGGATTAAACAGCCCTAAAGTTGCCGCCTAACACAGCGCTGGAACCAACGCCGATTACGCCTGGCAGTTTTCGCTGCGGATTTTCGGTTGGCAGGAGTCACCGGCGGCGTGGCTCAACTTTTGGTCGTTAGGCGGCAGTTCGTCAGCCTTTTCAAAAATAAAAAAGCCCGTCCGAAAAATTCGGACGGGCTTTGGAATTTCTAGCGCAGCTTACTTCTTGGGTTCAGCTTTGGTCTCCGGCGCGGGCGCGGCGGGTTCGGCAGCCACGGGCTGATCTACGAATTCGAGGATGGCCAGTTGCGTGGCGTCGCCCCGGCGTTGGTGCATCTTGATGATGCGGGTGTAGCCGCCTTTGCGGTCTTTGTTCGCGGGCGCAATCTCGTTGAAAAGGATGCGCACGACGTCGGCTTGCTTGAGCGTGGCGGCGGCGAGGCGGCGGTGGTGGATAGTCCCTTTTTTGCCGAGGGTGACCATCTTCTCCGCGACGGAGCGGGCGGCTTTGGCCTTGGCGAGGGTGGTCTCCACGCGTTTGTGGAGGATGAGGCTGCACACGAGATTGGAGAACATCGCATTGCGATGTTTGCCGGTCATGCCGAGCTTGGCGGTTCTTTTAAGGTGGCGCATAAACTTCGATTAGTTCGTTTTGACTTCTTCTTTGGGCGCGTCCACGAGGCCGGAGTCGAAGCTCATGCCGAGGGACAAGCCGAGGGCGGTGAGTTTGTCTTTGATCTCGTTGAGGGACTTCTTGCCGAAGTTGCGATACTTGAGCATTTCTTGCTCGGACTTCTGGGCAAGCTGGCCGACGGTGGTGATGTTGGCGTTGTTGAGGCAATTGGCCGCGCGGACGGAGAGTTCGATTTCGTTGACGCTCATGTTGAGCAGTTTCTTCATCTTGGTCTGCTCTTCGTCTTGCTTGGTCTCGACTTCTTCAAACTCGATGGCGTTCTTGTCGTAGCCGACGAACACATCGAGATGGTGCGCGAGAATGGCGGAGGCCTGCGTGAGGGCGTCGTCGGGCGTAATGCGGCCGTCGGTCCAGACTTCGAGCACGAGCTTGTCGTAGTCGGTGCGGTTGCCGACGCGCGCGGATTCCACGGCGTAACGGACGCGGGTGACGGGGGAGAACAGGGAGTCAATGGCGATGACGCCGATGGACTGGCCGGGCTTCTTATTTTCGTCGCCGGAAAGGAAACCGCGACCCACTTTGACGGTGAGTTCAAACTCGAGTTTCTTTTTCTTGTCGAGGGTGCAGATGTGCTGCGTGGGGTTGACGATCTCGACGTTCTGGTTGCACTCGATGTCGGCGGCGGTGACGACGCCTTCTTTGTTCACGGAGAGCAACAGGGTTTGTTCATCACGCGTATGCGCCTTGAACTTGACTTGCTTGAGATTCAAAACAATGTCGGTGACGTCTTCGACGACGCCTTCGACGGTGGCGAACTCGTGCATCGCGCCATCAATCTTGATGGAGGTGATGGCTGCGCCTTCGAGAGACGAGAGGAGGACGCGACGGAGGGAGTTGCCGATGGTGTGGCCGTAACCCGTTTCAAACGGATCGGCGACAAACTTGGCATAGGTATCGGTGGCGGAGGAGTCTTCCTTCTGCAACCGCTTGGGCATTTCAAAACGACCTAAACGAACGGGCATAGTTTTTCTTTCAAACAATTTTAATCTGACGCGCCCCGGTGTTTATTCCCGCAACGGGACGGCGTCCGTGTAATTGTTTTTTGTCCCGCTCGCGCGGGACGGGTTAATGACTAGCGGGAATAAAATTCGACGATGGCTTGCTCGTTGGCGATGGGCTGAATCTCGTCGCGCGTAGGGATACGCATGAGCGAGCCTTTCAATTCATCTTTGGCGACCGTCAACCAATCCGGCACGGCGCGACTGGTGGAGACTTCCATGCCTTTGGTGACGAGCTGGCGAGAAACGTTGTGCGGCTTGGCCTGAATCACGTCGTTCACTTTGACGACGAAAGACGCGATGCTGACTTTCTTGCCGTTCACGGTGATGTGGCCGTGATTGACCATCTGGCGCGCGGCGGCGCGGGTGTTGGCGAAGCCGAGTTGGTAAACGATGTTGTCGAGGCGCGTCTCTAAAATCTGGAGCATGGTTTCGCCGGTGACACCGCGACGGTTCTTGGCTTTTTCGTAGACGCCGCGAAATTGTTTTTCCATCAAGCCGTAGAAATAACGGAGCTTCTGCTTCTCGATGAGGCCGAGGCCGTATTCGGTGGACTTGCGGCGGGACTTGGGGCCGTGAACGCCGGGACCGTAGTTGCGGCGTTCAAGATATTTCGTGGGGCCGAAAATCGGGATGCCGAAACGGCGGCTGATGCGGACGCGGGGACCTGTGTAACGTGCCATAAATTAGTTTCGAGTTTCTGGTTGCGAGTTGAATTACACGCGGCGTTTTTTGCGCGGGCGGCAGCCGTTGTGCGGCAGCGGCGTGATGTCTTTGATCATGGAGATTTCCAAACCGATGGCTTGGAGCGCGCGGATGGCGGATTCACGACCAGAGCCGGGACCCTTCACGCGGATTTCCACTTCGCGCATACCGTGGGACATCGCCTGACGGGCGGCGTCTTGCGCGACGAGCTGCGCCGCATACGCGGTGCTCTTGCGGGAACCTTTGAAACCCACGCGACCAGCGGTGGACCAGCCGATGAGGTTGCCCTGCATGTCGGTGATGGTCACTTGCGTGTTGTTGAAAGTAGCGAGGATGTTGGCAACGCCGACGGTGATGTTTTTGGAACCCTTAGCCTTGACGATTTTCTTGGCATTGGGATCTTCACCGAGCAATTCAGCAGCGGTGGGCGCGGAAACAACGGGGGCGATGACGGGCGCGGCGGCGGCTTCAGCAGCGGGCGCAGCACCAGCGGCGGCAGCCTTCTTCGGCTTCTTCTCCGGCGCGGCGACACCTTCGGGCTTGGCTTCCTTGGCGGGTTTCTTTTTGGCTTCTTCGGACATAACGTTTTTCAAATTTCTAATTTAAGACTTCGTCGTGAAATCTTTTAGCTGACGCCAGCTTTGGCCGCCGGATTGCGAGTGACACCGACCGTCTTGCGCGGACCTTTGCGCGTGCGGGCGTTGGTCTGGGTGCGTTGACCGCGCACGGGCAAGCTGCGCAAGTGGCGAATACCACGGTAGCACTTGATGCCTTGCAGGCGCTTGAGGTTCATGCCGAGTTCGCGGCGGAGATCGCCTTCGATGACATATTTGCCGTCCTGAATCGCGTGCACGATTTGGGAAAGTTGCGCTTCCGTCAGGTTTTTGGCGCGGATGCTCGGGTCAATTTTGGCGACTTCCAAAATGACCTTGGCGTTGACCGGGCCGATGCCGTAGACGTAGCGGAGCGCAATATCAATGCGCTTCTCGCCGGGAATTTCTACACCAATGATGCGTGCCATAAAATCTTAACCTTGCCGTTGTTTGTGACGTGTGTTGGTGCAAATGACTCGCAGAACGCCTTTGCGTTTCACGATTTTGCAATTTTCACACAGTTTTTTTACTGATGCGCGAACCTTCATAAATTTTTTCTTAACTCTTGATGCGTCCCACAGACAAATCGTAGAACGACATCACTAAAATCACTTTGTCTCCCGGCGCGAACCGCGTTCCCGCGCGCCGCGCCGCACTGTTCAAATGCGCGAGCGGCTGGTGGCCGTTCACCAATTCAGCCCGATACAGGCCGTCCGCCAAAACTTCGCGAATTACGCCTTCGACTTCGATGCCACTGCTGTCGGCCATGTCAAAATCTCCGGCGCACCGACTGTCACCAGCACGGTATGTTCAAAATGGGCGGACAGTGAACCATCCAACGTAACTACTGTCCAGTTATCTTTCAAAATCTTCACGTCGGCTGCGCCGGAATTCACCATCGGCTCGATGGCAATCGCCATCCCGACCTTCAACTTCGGCGAGGACTTGTGTCCTTCGTCAAAATTCGGCACTTGCGGTTCTTCATGCACCGACCGACCGACTCCGTGACCGACAAATTCGCGGACCACACTGTAGCCCTGCGCTTCCACAAAATTCTGTATCGCGCGCGAAATATCTATCACGCGATTCCCAACCACCGCTTTCGCGATGCCTTCTTGCAACGCCTGCTCGGTTACGTCCAACAACCGTTGCGCGGCCACGCCGCAACCGCCCACTGCCACCGTCCGCGCCGTGTCGCCGATGAAACCGTTGTGGCGCACACCCACGTCCAGACTGACAATGTCGCCGAACTCCACGCGGCGATTTCCGGCCAATCCATGAACGACTTCCTCGTTCACTGAAATACAAATCTGACACGGATACTTGCGGTATCCCAAAAACGCGCTCTTCGCTCCGTGCTTCGCAATCGCTTGCCCCGCGAACTCGTCAATCTGCTTCGTCGTAACGCCCGGCCGGATGAACGCCGCGACTTCTTCCAAAACTGTGCCAGCGATTTTTCCCGCCGCGCGCATCGCTTCGCGCTCGCGATCGTTCGAGACAATCATGGGAGCCTAGCTGCGGCCCCGCACTTTACCTTTTTTCAAAAAGCCGTCGTAATTGCGCATCAACAAGTGCGACTCCATCTGGCGCAACGTGTCGAGCAGCACCCCAACCATAATCAACATACTCGTGCCGCCAAAATATTGGGAAACTTCGCCGGGGATATGCATGCTCTTGGCGAGGATAATCGGAATCACCGCGATGGCCGTGAGGAACACCGCGCCTGCCAGCGTAATCCGGCTCATGGCGTTGTGCAGGAATCCGCTGGTCGCTTCGCCAGGGCGAACGCCGGGGATGTAGCCGCCGTTCTTCTTCAAATCATCCGCGATTTGCAATTCGTTGAACTGCGTCGCGACCCAGAAGTAGGAGAAGAACAAAATCATCAGGCCGTAAATCGAGAGATATAGCATGGAGCCGTAATCAAACGCCGCGTAAAGTTGGTTGCCCAATTTCGCGAGCGCCGGCGAGTGTTGCAATCCGCCGAGCCATTTGAAAATCCACTGCGGAAACATCAAAATAGACGAGGCGAAAATTACCGGCATGACGCCCGCGTAGTTCACCTTGAGCGGCATGAACGAAGTCCCGCCCGCATACATTTTGCGGCCGACGGCGCGTTGCGCGTATTGCACGGGAATTTTCCGTTGCGCTTGCGTGACCGCGATGACGCCCGCGATGACGCCGATGAGCAACAAGACCAATGGAATCAAAAAGCCCAAACTGAACAGACGTTCGCCTGCCGCGTTTGCCGAGAACATATCCAGCAACCCCTGCCCGGCTTTGGGCAGACGCGCCAAGATGCCGATGGTGATGACGAGCGAGACGCCGTT
>JBJOPC010000054.1:0-20792 GCA_046050965.1 Verrucomicrobiota bacterium
GCGGTGTTCAGCACCGTCGGCCACATCGCGCACACGGCGATGGTGAACAGCGCGCCGAGTTCGCTCGCATTTTTCCCCGCGCCGAGGAACAGCACGAGTCCCAGCGGCAACCACGCGAGCGGCGACACGGGGCGCAAAATCTGGATGATGGGATCAAACGTCTTCGTGAACGCCTTCGACAAGCCGAGCAAAAATCCGATGGGCGTGCCAACTATGAGCGCCAGCGCGTAGCCTTTCGCCACGAGGATGAGCGAATACCAGGTGAACCGCAGGATACCCTGATCCATCTCGCCGCGCCGCTCGAACGGATGCATCACATACTCGCGGCTCTCGGCCCACGTTTTGGCGGGTGACGGCAATTCCTTCGACACGGTCTGGCTCACGAGATGCCAGATGCCGATCCCGACGACAAAGCCGATGAGCGGCAGCAGCAACCAGTCAATTTTCTTCAGCGGAGATTCGTTCATGATTTTTGTTCCAAAGATTTTTGCACCCACGTCGCTGCCGACGTGAACAGCACGAGCGCGAAACCGATCAGCGGCGACACAATCGTTTTCACCACGACCACGACGGGGAAATCGCGGTGCAGCCAGTGGTCGCCCTGATTCACGGCGGCTTGCAGCAACCCGGCGGTGAGGCCGAACTTCACCGCGCGCAGCCACACGCTGCGCTGGCGGAGCGCGAGCAACCAGAGTTCACGTTTGTCAGAATTCGCGTTCATTCAATTTCAATCGGCACGTTGCGCGGGAGAAATTCCCACGCAACGCGCACCTCCTTGGCGTCAACCCTTCACAGAATTGACCGAAAAACCTTTGGCGTAAGCTTCGAGGTCGCCCTTCGGATCGAACTTCACGCCGTCGAACATCGTCCAGCCGCTGTCGTCCTGCGCGCGGTCGGTCACGCCGATTTCCTTCATCGCCTCGGTGTAGATGTCGCCGCGCATGACTTTGCTCGTGATGCCTTCGTAATCCGGCGCGCTGCTCACCATGCCCCAGCGGCGGAACTGCGTGAGCCACCATTTTGCGTAGGCGGGTTGCGGGTAATTGCAGTTGCGCTTGCTGAAATGCATCGGCGATTCGTCCGTGACCGCACGTCCGTCGCCGTAATCCAGCTTGCCGAGCAACCGTCCGAGAATGACTTCCTTGTCGCAGTTGATGTAGTTCGGTTTGCTGACGATCGCGCATTGCTCCGGGCGATTCGCCATGTCATCTAGCCACACGCTCGCCTCGTGCAAACCTTTCAGCACGGCCTTCACCGTCTTGGGATTTTTATCGGCGAACTCGGCGGTGAACGCGCACGCTTTTTCCGGATGATCTTTCCAAATCTCCTGCGTCGTCACGCTCGTGAAACCAATCTTGTCCGCGATGGCGCGCGCGCCCCACGGCTCACCCACGCAGAAGCCGTCCATCTTGCCGATCTTCATGTTCGAAACCATCTGCGGCGGAGGAATCGTGATGAGCGAAACGTCCTTGTCCGGATTAATTCCTCCGGCAGCGAGATAATAACGCATCCACATCGCGTGTGTGCCAGGCGGGAAAGTCATCGCGAACGTGAGCGGCTCGCCGAGTTTGTTCGCGGCTTCGACAAACGGCTTCAACGCCTTCGGGTCAGCGCCGACTTTGCCCTTCCATTCGGACTTGAGCGAAATCGCCTGGCCGTTGCGGTTGAGCAACCACGGAATCACCATCGGTTTTTTCGGCGAACCGAGCAAACCCATCGTGCTGGCGATAGGCATGCCGAGCAACATGTGCGTCATTTGATTGTCGCCGGAAGACAGCGCGTCGCGGATGGCCGCCCAGTTCGCGCCCTTGGCGATGGTCACGTCCACGCCGTATTTTTTGAAGAAACCTTTTTCCGCCGCGATGACGAGCGGCGAACAATCCGTGAGCGCGATGATGCCGCAACGCAGCGCGGTGGCTTCGGGCGCGTCGCTGGCGTAGACGCTGCCGACCCAGCCCTTGGGCAGGCCGGCGAACAGCGCGGTGAGCGCCGCGCCTTTGGCGGTGCGCGTCAGAAACGCGCGGCGTGAAAGTTCAGACGAGGGCAGGTTCGAGGTTTTGTTTTTCATTTTGATTTGGGGTTGAAGCGCGCAAGGCGCAGGCTCGGTCATAGATGTCGGAACGGAAAATCGTGCGCGTCAGCGCGGGCGTGATCTCGGCGGGCGTGGCGAGATTCCACGCGCGCAGATGGTTCGCCACCCACGCGGCTTTGTCGGCGGAAGGCTCGTTGGCATCGTGGCCGTGGAACTTCACGAACTCGCCCACTTTGCGCTCCGTGCCGTGGCCGAAATTAATTTCGCCAGTAAGCCCCGGACGCAGCGCGACGGGCGCGCGATCCAGAAATTCCCGGCGCGCGAGCAGTTCCACCACGGCGTCGCGGTTCTCGGGCGCGGCGCAAAACTCACAGGCATCCAGCAGCGCGGCGATGAGCGACTCGTGTTCCATCGCACATTGCTCGGCGAAATCGCGGCGCACCATCAGGACTTTTTCGGGATGATTCGGCGCGAGTTCCGCGCTGGTGGCGGCGACCCAGCCGACGCGCGTTTGCACAGCGACGGAATTCCACGGCTCGCCCACGCAGCAGCCATCAATGTGTCCCGCGTCCAGCGCGCCGGGCATCTGCGGCGGCGGCACGACGACGATGCGGACGTCTTGGCCGGGATTGATGCCCGCTGCTGCGAGCCAACTGCGGAGCAAAAAATTGTGCGACGAAAACGTGAACACGACGCCGAACGTCAACGTGCGTTCGTGCTTTGTGGCGCGGATGAATTCCGCGAGCGTGGCGGCATCGCGCACGCCGTGCTGCCAGAGTTCGTTCGAGAGCGTGATGCAATTGCCGTGGAGATTCAGCACGAGGCCGGTCACGCAATCGCAGCGCGACGAACCCAATCCAAGCGTGGCGGCGAAGGGCATTCCCGCGACGGCCTGCGCGGCGTCGAGTTCGCCGGTGATGACTTTGTCGCGAATCGCCGCCCAGCCAAGTTCGCGCTGGAGACTGACGTTGAGGCTGTATTTGGCGAAGAAGCCAAACTCCTGCGCGACCACGAGCGGCGCGCAATCCGTGAGCGGCACGAAGCCGAGCCGCAGCGCGCGGCTGCGGAGTGGAACTGATTTGAAACTCGGTTGAATCATTTTTACTTCGCGACTGAAATTTTCCTGCCGCGCCATCCGTTTAGCCGCAGCGATGCCACCCCATGCCACTGGCACGGCGATTGCGATGGTGATTTTCCATGAAAACGATGAAAGGCATTCATACATGAGCGCGCCCCTTGATAGTCGCCAGCTCCGCGCGTTCGCCGCGCTCGCCCGCAACGGCAGTTTCACGCAGACCGCGCGTGAACTTCACCTCACGCAAAGTGGTATCAGCCACTCGATGAAGGCGCTGGAGACCGACGTGGGCTGTAGGCTTTTGGACAGGCTGGGCAAAAAGGTCGTGCTCACGCAGGCGGGGGAACAACTTTTGGAGCACACGAAAAAAATTATTCTGGAAATGGAAACTGCGCGCGGCTCGCTCACGGAATTGGGCAAGTGGGGACGAGGGCGTTTGCGGCTCGGCGCGAGCACGACGGCGTGCCAGCACTTGATTCCGCCGGTGCTGCGCGAGTTCAAGGAAAGTTTTCCGCAACACGCCATCTCGCTCGCCACGGGCGACACGCCGGAACTCATCGGCGCGCTGTTGCAGCATCGCATTGATCTCGCGGTGGGTTTGGAGGCAGAGAAAGAACCGCAGTTGGATTTTCATCCGCTGTTCGAGGACGAGTTGTGTTTTCTCGTCAGCCCGCAACATCCGTGGGCGAAGGCCGGACGCGTGGAGCGCGCGGAGATTCCGCGCGAGAACCACATTCTCTACAACAAACGCAGCGTGACGTTCCGCATCATCGAGGAATATTTCCGACGCGAGGAGATGGTGCTGCACTCGGTCATCGAGGTCGGCAGCATGGAGGCGACGAAGGAACTCGTGAAGCTCGGCCTTGGCGTGAGCGTGCTCGCGCCGTGGATTGCGAAAAAAGAAATCGAAGAAGGCTCGCTCGTCGCACTGCCGCTCGGGCGCAAAAAACTTTCGCGCCGCTGGGGAGTGCTGCACTGGCGCGGCAAGCGGCTGAACCTCGCGGAGGAAACTTTTATCGGCCTGTGCGTGTCGGCAACTGCGAATCTGCGGGCGGCGAAGTAGGCAAACGTCGTTCAGATTTCAGCACACAACACGCGCCCGCAACGGCGTAGCAATCCACGCACAGCCAACGGTCGCCGAGTTGCACGGCGTCGAAGCAGCCGCAATGTTCGCACGGCGGAGCTTCCTTGGGTTGAATCTTCTCGCTCATGCGGGTCACATAATTTTCAGCTTCGGCAAATCTTGCGAATCCACCAAGCCCACTGGCTCGCGGCGGGCGTTCACGACGATGAGGTCGTCTATGTTGCGCTCGTTGAAAATTTTCAGCGCTTCCACCGCGAGGGCGGCATCGCGGATACAAATGGGGCGCGGGGTCATCACGGTTTTAAGCGCGCGGCTCAACAAGTTTTCGTCGGCGCTCATGTGACGACGGAAATCGCCGTCGGTGAACACGCCCGCGAGTTTGCCGCGCGCGTCCACGACGGCGAGGCTGCCCGATTTGGCGCGGGTCATCACGAGCAACGCTTCTTTCACCGTGAGTTGCGCACTGGCGATGGCGTTGCGGTCGCCGGTGCGCATGATTTCGCCAACGCGCAAAAGCATCGCCCGGCCAATCGCGCCACTGGGATGGAACTTGGCAAAATCTTTTTGCTTAAACCCACGCGCCTGCAACACGGCGACGGCCAACGCATCGCCCATGACGAGCATGGCGGTGGTGCTGGCGGTGGGCGCGAGGTTGAACGGGCAAGCTTCTTTGGGAACGCGGACGTTGAGCGAAATGTCGCTGTGCCGCGCAAGCGCAGATTTCAAATTGCCGGTGAGCGAAATAATTTTTACGGAAAATCGTTTGAGCGCGGGCAGTAAATTTAAAAGTTCGTCGGACTCGCCGGAGTAACTCAATGCGAGAATCACATCACCGTCGTTGACAATGCCGAGGTCGCCGTGCAGGGCGTCCACGCTGTTGAGGACGACGCTGGTGGAGCCGGTGCTGGTGAGGGTGGCGGCGATTTTGGCGCCGACGTTGCCGGATTTGCCGATGCCGACGACGACGATTTTGCCACGCTGGCGCAGGGTTTCGGTGAGGGCGACGACGGCGTGGTCGAAGGTTTTATCGAGCTGGGCGCGGACGGCTTTGAGCGCGGCGAGTTCGATGGCGAAGACTTGACGCGCGCTGGCGAGGTGACTCATGGCGCGAGGTTGCCAGCGGAAGTGTGGGCTTTCAATCTTGAAGGCGGCGCGGCGCGGCGACCGAGATTAGCGCGAATCTGCGGTTAAAACTTTTTCATCGTCACCCCGCGCGCAACCGTTACTCTCCGCGCCTGCGCGTGGAAAAACTCGTCCAGAAAAAAACTGACCGTCGCCTCCGGCTGCTGCTCATCCTTGGCTTGCTCGCGTTCATCCTCGTCTGGCTCGAAGGCACACAATTGCTCGAACCACACAACCACTCGGTCGGCTCTGCGCCTGCGGATTTGCCCGCCGAGAACGTCAGTTTTTTCAGCTACGCCGGCCACACGTTGCGCGGGTGGTTCGTTCCCGGCCAGCCCGGACGCGGCGCGGTGGTGTTGATGCACGGCGTGCGCGCCGACCGCACGGCGATGCTCGGGCGCGCGAAATTTTTGCACGCAGCGGGCTACAGCGTGTTGCTGTTCGATTTCCAAGCGCACGGCGAAAGTCTCGGCGACGCCATCACCTACGGCCATCTGGAAAGTCTCGACGCCATCGCGGCCGTGAAATATCTCCGCCTCCGCGCGCCGCGCGATCGCGTGGCGGTGCTGGGTATTTCGCTCGGCGGCGCAGCGGCGATTCTCGCCGAGCCGCAGCTCAATGCCGACGCTTACATTCTCGAATCGGTTTTCCCCACCATCGAACAAGCCACGCGCAACCGCCTCGACGAACGGCTCGGTCGCTCCGGCAAACACCTCGCGCCGCTGCTGCTCTGGCAACTCAAGCCGCGCCTTGGTTTTTTCCCCGCTGATTTGCGCCCCATTGAACACCTTGGCAAAATAAAACAGCCGAAATTTCTCATCGCGGGGACGGACGACCAGAAAACCAAGTTGAAAGAATCGCTCGCCATGTATCTCGCCGCCGCCGAGCCGAAACAATTCTGGGCCATCGAAGGCGCGCGGCATGAAGACTTGCACCAGTTCGCCCGCGCGGAATATGAGCGGCGGGTGCTGGAATTTTTGCAAAAAAATCTGCGGTAGTGAGTGGGTGAGTTGAAAGTCGCAGGTTTTCCCGCTCGAACCCGCCAGCCGCGTCGCTATCCTCCTGCAACGTTCAACCTGCAACCCACCGCCGCCATGCCTCGCGAAACTGCCGCCGCCAAAAAACTCCGCGCCGCTGAAATTATTTCCGTCCTGCGCGCGACGTATCCGAACGCACATTGCGAACTGAATTTCGCCAACCCGCTCCAACTCCTCGTCGCCACGATTCTCTCCGCGCAATGCACCGACAAACGCGTGAACCTCGTCACCGCCGAATTGTTCGCGCGCTACCGCACCGCGCGGGATTTCGCCGACGCCCCGCTCGCGGACTTGGAACAGACGGTGAAGACGACTGGATTTTTCCGCAATAAAGCCAAGAACATTCAAGCCTGCTGCCGCGCGCTCGTCGCCCAGCACGGCGGCGAAGTCCCGCGCACGATGGACGAACTCCACGCGCTCGCCGGCGTGGGACGCAAGACCGCCAACGTCGTCCTCGGAAACGCCTTCGACCTCAACGTCGGCGTGGTAGTGGACACGCACGTCACGCGTTTGTCCAACCGGCTGGGGCTGACGAAAACTTCCGACGCTGTGAAGCTCGAACAAGAATTGATGCCGCTCGTGCCGCGCGCACAGTGGACGCTGTTCAGCCATTGGCTCATCTGGCATGGGCGTCGCCGCTGCGCCGCGCGCAGACCGGATTGTCCGAACTGCGAACTCGCCGCGCTCTGCCCCAGTTCGGCCAAACTAAACATTGGCAAATCGCCGCTTCCGTGATAAAAACTACGCCCGCTTGGTTTCCAAGCGGCAACTAAAAACCAATTTATGTCACAGCATCCTAGTCTCCGCGCCGCGTCTGCTCTCGGCGGCAAACGCAATGTCCTCAAGCGCTATGAGCGCGTCGAGGTGCTCAAGAAACGCGGCCAGTGGAAAACCGGCGACCGCATCACGAACTTGCGCAAGACCAAGCCGGACGCGTAATTCGTCATTCAGCTTTGCGCGCGGGACGTGGTGCCAGCACTACGTCCCGCGCGCCGTTTTTTCATGGTTCGCCTCCAAAAATTTCTCGCCGAAGCTGGCGTGGCCTCGCGCCGCGCCAGCGAAGTCGTGATTACTGAAGGCCGGGTGCGCGTCAACGGCAAGGTCGTCACGCAGCTCGGCACGAAGGTGAACCCCGACACGGACGAAATCGCCGTGGACGGCACGATTCTGAAGGTGAAGCGCAAGCTCTACATCGCGCTACACAAGCCGCCCGGCTATGTGTCCACGCGCAAAGACGAGTTGAACCGCCGCACCATCCACGATTTGTTGCCGGTGGATTGGACGAATATTTATTCCGTGGGCCGCCTCGATGCCGAGAGCGAAGGCTTGTTGTTCGTGACGAACGACGGCGATTTCGCGCTCAAGCTCACGCACCCGCGCTATGGCGTCCGCAAAAAATACATCGCGCTCGTCGAAGGCCGCGTGGAGCCGCACTTGTTGAAAAAATTCACCACCGGCGTCATGCACGAAGGTGATTTGCTCAAGGCGGAAAAAGTAAAACTGCTCTCCGCTAACAATTCCCACAGCGAAGTCGAACTCGAACTCGGCGAAGGCAAAAACCGCGAAGTGCGCCGCCTGTTCGAGAGTATCGGCCTCAACGTCGTGCGGCTCGCGCGCGTGCAGGTGGGCAAGATTCGGATCGCCGAATTGCCGATGGGCAAATGGCGGACATTGACAGAAACCGAGATTAAATCTCTAATATCCCCCGTATGAAAAAGACCGTTTCCACGCTGCTCACTCTAGTTTTCGCTGCGGCTGTCGCCTTCGCCGACACACAGGCTGGCACGAACGCCCCGCTCTTTCCCGTCCCGCCGATTGTGCCACCGCCACACGCGTTAGGAACGCCCGCGACCACGCCGATTGAAGTGGGTTTTCCTCGCAAAGAAGCCACTCCCGCTGCCGCGCCGAAACACACAGTCACGCCCAAGAAAAAAATCGCTGCCAAATCTCCCGCACTCGCCGCGAAGAAAATTGTCCACGCCAAACCCGCCGTCGTTCACGCCAAGCCCGCTGCACCCGCGTTCAGCGTCCCGCTCACGCCCGGCACGGCCACGGTTGTCGCCAAGCATGTCAACGTGCGCGGCAAGCCCACCATTCACAGCGAAGTCCTCACGCGCCTCAACGAAGGCGACACCGTGACGGTTATCGAAGAAATCACCCGCGACAACGCCAAGGCCGACGAGCCTTCGTTCTGGGCGAAGATTGCTGCGCCCAGCACCGCGCACCTCTGGGTCAACGCGCAGTTCGTGGACACCAACAAAGTGGTCACCGTCAAGAAACTCAACCTCCGCACCGGCGCGGGCGAAAATTACAGCGTCGCCGGGCAACTCGTGAAGGGCAACACCGTGAATGAACTCGGCAGCAAAAACGGCTGGCTTGAAATCGCTCCGGCGGCCAACAGCTTTGCCTATGTTGCCGCCGCGTATTTGAAACAGGGGGCGCCCACCACCGGCGGCGAAATTCCCACGCCCGCACCCGGAACCACCACGCCCGCCGGTGCAACGAACGATTGGACTACGCCCACGCCAGAACCCGCGCCCACGCCCACCACCGTGACCGGCGACACCAACATGATTGCCACTTCCACCACCGACATCGCCACGCCCGCAAACACCGGCAGCGAACTCCTTCCCGCCGCGCAAGCTGGCGTGACGAACACCACCGCTGTGAAGCCCGCGAAAGAGTCGCTCGTGCCGAAGATTGTTGTCCCCGTTGAGCCGCGCATCGTCCAGCGCGAAGGCATCGTGCGCCGCACCTTCAGCATCCAAGCGCCCACCTCGTTCGCGCTCGCCAGCCCCGACACCGGCGCGACGATCAACTATCTCTACACCGCCGTGAAGACGTTGAATCTCGCGCGCTACAAAGGCATGCACATCATCGTCACCGGCGAAGAAGGCCTCGACGAACGCTGGCGCAACACGCCGGTCATCACGATTCAAAAAATTCAGGTCATCGAATAACGTGGCGGCGGCGAACCTCATTGACGGTCGCGCCATCGCCGCGCAACTGCTGGCCGAACTCACCACGCGCGTTGCCGCGCTCAAGTCGCGCGGCGTGATTCCCGGCCTTGCATTCGTGCGCGTGGGTGAAGACCCCGCGTCCAAAGTCTACGTTGGCCGCAAAGAAAAAACCTGCGCGCAACTCGGCATCGCCTCCGAAACTTTCGTCCTGCCCGAAACTACGAGTGAAGCTGATTTGCTCACGCTCCTCGCCAAACTGAACGCCGACTCGCGGCTCCACGGCATCCTCGTGCAAGCGCCGTTGCCCAAACACATCCGTGAGTCCGTGATTTACGCGAGTGTGTCGCCGACCAAAGACGTGGACGGTTTTCATCCCACAAACGTCGGTAAGTTGATGCTCGGCGACACCACGGGTTTTCAACCTTGCACTCCGGCGGGCATCGTCGAGCTGCTCGTTCGCAGCGGCGTGAAAACCGAAGGCGCAGAAGTCGTCGTGCTGGGGCGCGGCAACATCGTCGGCAAACCCATGGCCGCGCTGCTCTGCCAAAAGGGCAAAGCCGCTGACGCCACCGTGACGATTTGCCACTCGCGCACCCGCGATCTCGCCGCGCATTGCCGCCGCGCGGACATCATCGTAGCCGCGCTGGGCGTGGCGAATTTTGTGAAGGCCGACATGGTTAAACCCGGCGCGACGGTGATTGATGTGGGCGTGAACCGCGTGAACGGCGCGCTCGTCGGCGACGTGGATTTTGCGAACGTGCAGCCAATCGCCGGGAAAATTACGCCGAACCCCGGCGGTGTCGGTCCGATGACCATCGCGGTGTTGATGCGGAACACCGTGCGCGCGGCAGAAACTCAAAACTAATTTTATTATGAATCCAACCCGAATTCTCCCCGACCTCCAAAGCTCGTTGCTCTGCGAAGACGTGCGTCAGGAAAACAACGGCAAGCTCATGCTCATCGGCATCCTCACCGTGCTGCCCGTGCCGCAAGTGCCGGTGATGGCGTTCAAACTTTTTGTGTGCAACCGCTGGACGGCGGGGCTCGGCCAGTTCAACGAAAGCGTCCGCATCGTCGCGCCCGACCAGACGACGGTGCTGCGGAAAAACGACGGCAAGTTCGCGCTGCCCGATCCGTCGCTGGCTTACACGTCCGTGACGGTGTTCGGCAACGTGGAGTTCAAGACCGCTGGCACTTACTACATCGAAGTGCTCGTGGACGACGTGATGAAACTGCGTTTCCCCGTGCCAGTCGTGCTCGTCACGCCGCCGCCGAACGCGGAAGGTCAACCGCCGGCGGACGCGCCAGCGGCGTAGCTGCAAATTGTTGGTTGCCCTTGTAGCGGCGCTCTGTGAGCGCCGGGTTCGGCGGTCATAGACCGCCGCTACAGAAAATCCACGTCGCAGATTTTTGCACCACCGATGAAACTGCTCGATAAACTTCTGCACTCGGCGTGGGAGCCATTCACGCCGCGCGGCGTGGTGGCGTTCGCGCGGGCGCGGCGGTGGCGACTGTTCATTGCGCAGTGTCTCGTTGCCGGCTTTGCGGCGGCGAGCGTCGTGTGGTTTTTGCAGACGGCTTGGTTTCCCGTGGTGCGCGCGGCGTTGCACGAACTGCCGAGCGAAGGCGAAATCAAACGCGGCCAACTCCAATGGCGCGGCGACTCGCCCGCACCACTTGCCGCCGGACATTTCTTGAGCTTCGCGGTAGATCTCTGGCACGAGGGTAAGCTCGGCAACGAAGCGCATTTCGCTGTGGAGTTCGCGCGCAGCGATGTGCGCGTCCGCACTCTCGCGGGCTACGCAAACTACACGTATCCGAGTGACTGGGCGTTTGAGTTCAACCAACCCAAGCTCGAACCGTGGTGGGGCGCGTGGCGGGCGTGGCTGCTCGCAGGCGCGGCGGGCGGCACGTTTGTGGGCGTGTGGGCGAGTTGGATTTTGCTGGCGACACTTTATACGCCGGGGCTGTGGCTCGTGGGATTTTTTACGAACCGCGCGCTGGGCTGGCGCGATAGTTGGCGGCTCGCAGCGGCGGCGTTGTTGCCGGGCGCGATGTTTCTGACGCTGAATATTTTTGCTTACGGCTTGAGCACGATTGATCTCATCGGGTTAGCGTGGGGTTTAGCGTTCCACTTTTTGATTGGGTGGATTTACGCATTGAGCTCGCTGTTCCTGCTACCGCGCCACGCGGAGGCGGCGGTGCAGGCGAAGAATCCGTTTGCGGACAAATAATCCCCCCCCCGGCGACGGAGTGTGGCCGTCCTCGGCCACTGCCGCGTCCGAACTTTCCAAGCCGCTCCAGTCTTTCGTGAGCGACCAGTCGTCAGCACATCGCAGCGCCCGGGGACGGGCGCACTCCAAAATTTGGGCAACAAAAAACCCCTCCCGTTGCCGGGAGGGGCTGGTGATTCTAAATCAGATTAGAATTTGTAGATGACGTTCGCAGCGAGGAGGACGTTGTCCCGCTTGAGGTCGGCCGCCTGACCGTAGGTGTGGGAGTTGGAGCGATCCCAGCGGATTTCCAAGCGGCTCATGACGTTCTTCCAGAGGTCATATTGGACCGTGCCAGTGACGGCATAGACCGAGGCGACACCCAATCCAAGTGAGCTACCAGCGCCGACGCTGGCAGTATCTTGCCAAGCGTATTCAGCACGAGCGTGGAGGCTCAACTTTTCAGTGGCTTGGAACGAGGCGTAGACCGCAACGGCATCAGACCAAGTTCTGGTGGCCGCACCAGCGAAGGCTCCGGAAGTAGCCACATGAGAATCTTGACCGGCGTAATCATACGACGCACCAAGTTTCAGACCCTTGACGCCAGTGTTCACAACTGCACCAGCGTAGTAGTTGACGGTTTGAGCCGCCGACAGAGCCGCTGTGCCAGTGATGACACCGCCGTAGAGTTGCGAACCCGCGAGCACACCCCAGCTTTGAGGAGCCGTCAAGGCCACAGAACCCATGTAGGTTTTGTGAGATTCACCTTGAGCGGAGCGGTTAGGAACCAACGAAGTATAACCAGTCGTATTGGCGATGCCCGCTTGCGCGCTAATCCAGTCAGCGAACTTGTAGGAGGCCAAGACACCTTCGTGCGTGGTCGGTTCAACGGAGTAGCCGTAGGAACGGGTGTAGTTCGCGTTGCCACCGGCATCGAACACTTCGTAGCCGATGATGGTGTCGAACACGCCGATTTTCCAGTCAATGCCGTTGCCAATCGGAGTGCGAAGGGAAACGTAGGCTTGCTTGATGCCGAACCCGCCGATGCCAGCGGTGTTGATACCACCAACATTGCTGTTCAATGAGCGGCCATCGAGGCCGTTCACGAGTTCAACGTTATAGCCAGACGCCCATTCAGATTCGTCCATGGCCTTGGAGATGCCAATTTTGATGGCATCAAGGTTGAAGCCATCCGACTTGGTGTTGGCGAGCGGGGTTGAATTATCACGGTTGTTGAACGAGTAGCCAGGAAGTGTGCTACCGGCGAACACACCGTTATCGCCCACGTTCCAGTGAGCCGAGGTGTTGACATAACCACTGATGGTCGTGCCGCTCACAGCGGTTTCGATCATGGCAGGGGCGGTGTTGTCGGCTTTGACAGCCGTTGCGAGGCTAACCACGCCGAGCGCGGCCAGACCGAGGGTCCATTTATTAAACTTCATTGTTCCTCCGTTGTTTGTTTGTTTGTGTTTTCTGCAGTGCACTATGGACAAATCCGGTTTGTCCACTCGCGTCGTTACTCAACGCTTTTGGCGGATTATTAGTATCCACCCACTTCAATGCAATATCTTTTTCAGGTTTTTTCTACCGCCGCCAACCCGCAGGCGGGGCTAAACGGCTCATAGTCATGCCCCATTCATGGGCGACGGCGGTGGTGTCCGGCCACCGCTGTCGCTAAACAGGAATACGACGGCGATATCAGGACAGCGGAAAAAATGAGTTCTGCCTGTTTGCCCGGCAAACTGAAGGTTTTCAACGGCGTCAACCGCCGTGGAATATTTGCTGCTTTTGCAGGCGGCGGAGCTGGGCTCCCAATAACCAACTGATTTATGCCATCATTCACCTATCAAGCGCGCGAGACCGGGTCAGGGCGGGAAATCCGCAACTCGATTGACGCTCCGACGGAGCAGGCGGCTATCGCCACGTTGCTGAACCGCAATTTGCTCGTCATGTCCATCTCGGAAAAAGTCGGCAAGAAAGGCAAGACCGCTGGCGGCAAAGTAAGCTTAAGCGACTTGGTGATGTTCACGCGCCAGCTCGCAACGATGATTGATGCGGGTCTGGCGATGGTGCAATCGCTGCAAGCGCTGGCCGACCAGACTTCCAATAAGGTCATGCGCGACATCATCAAGGACATTTGTGCGCGCGTAGAAGCGGGCGATAGTTTTTCCGAAGCACTGCAAAAACATCCCAAGGCGTTTGATCGTCTCTATTACAGCATGGTGTCGGCGGGTGAGCGCGGTGGTTTGCTGGCGGAAATTCTGTCTCGCCTCGCGACCTACTTGGAAAACACCGCCCGCTTGCGCGCCAAAGTCAAAAGCGCGCTGATGTATCCTACCTGCGTCACCGTGGTCGCCATTGGCATCACGATTTTTCTTTTGGTGAAAGTGGTGCCGGTGTTCGGCGGCATCTTCAAAGATTTCGGCGGCACGTTGCCCGCGCCGACGCAGTTCCTCCTCGATTTAAGCGATTTCATCCAGCGCTTCTTTATTCTGCTCATCTTGGCGACGGGCGGAGCGATTTACGGCTGGTTCTATTTCCTGAAAACCAAAAAAGGCCGGGAAATGTGGGACACGCGCCGTATCAAACTTCCCGTCTTCGGCCATATTGCCCACAAAATTTGCCTCGCACGCTTCACGCGCACGCTCGCCTCGCTCATTCGCAGCGGTGTGCCGATTCTCGAAGTCTTGCAAGTCGTCTCCCAAACCGTCGGCAACGTCGTCATGGAAAAAGCCATCCGCACCGCCGCCGGCGACATCGAACGCGGCGAGAGCATTTCCGCCGCGCTGGGCAAACACCCCGTCTTCCCCGTCATGATTATCCGCATGATCACCGCCGGCGAGCAGACGGGCAAAATTGATTCCATGCTCGAACGCATTTCCGACACGCTCGACGAAGAAATCGAAACCACCCTCTCCGGCCTCACCTCGCTCATCGAACCTATTCTCATCGTCTTCCTCGGCGTCGTCGTCGGCGGCATGGTCATCTGCATGTTCCTGCCCATTTTCAAACTGTCCGACCTCGTCAGCGGCAACAAACACTGATCTTCCCCGCGCGCAAAGCGCAAATTAAACCGGGCAACGCTTTCCGCGTTGCCCGGTTTTTTCTTACCGCTAGACTCCGCCCGCCATGTCACAAAAAATTATTTCCCCCACCCGTGCCGACGGACGCGCCGCCGACCAAATCCGCCCGCTGCGTTTCCAAAACCACATCGCCCCCTACGCCGCCGGCTCCACGCTCATCGAGTGGGGCAAGACCCGCGTCATCTGCGCCGTCACCATCGAAGAAAATGTCCCGCGCTGGATGAAAGAACAAAAAGTCGAAGGCGGCTGGCTCACCGCCGAATATTCCATGCTCCCGTATTCCACGCTCACCCGCAAACCCCGCGACATCTCCAAGGGCAAGCTCGACGGACGCTCCTCCGAAATCCAACGCCTCATCGGTCGCGCCATGCGCGCCGCCGTGGACCTCGCGAAAATCGGCCCGCGCACCATCTGCGTGGACTGCGACGTTCTCCAAGCCGACGGCGGCACGCGCACCGCCGCCATCACCGGTAGCTACGTCGCCCTTTGCCTCGCGGTGAAAAAACTGCTCGCCGAGAAAAAAATTTCCGCCAGCCCACTCCATCACGGCGTTGCCGCCGTCAGCATGGGCGTCGTCGCCGGGCAACCGCTCCTCGACCTTTGCTACACCGAAGACGTCGCCGCCACCGTGGATTTTAATCTCGTCATGAACTCCGTCGGCGAATTCATCGAGATGCAAGGCTCCGGCGAAGAAGCCACCTTCACCGACACCGAACTCGCCGCCCTGCTCGCGCTCGGCAAATCCGGCATCAAAGAATTGCTCGCCGCCCAGCAAGCCGCGCTCGTATAGCTCAAAGTCGCCTCATGCAACCGCCCGCCGCTCCCACCCGCCTCCTCCTCCTGCGCCACGCCGAGGTCGAAGAAAAATTCCACCACCTTTTCGGCGGACGCCTCGACATGGATTTGTCGCCGCTCGGTCACCAGCAAGCCGCGTCGCTCGCCAACTATTTGCGCGGCCAACCCATTGACGCCCTCTACGCCAGCCCCATGCAACGCGTCCAGCAAACGCTCGCGCCCCTGCTCGCGGCCACCACGCTCCGCCCCACGTTCCTCGATGGCCTGCGCGAAATGGATTTTGGCGATTGGACCGGCATGAAGTGGAGCGACATCGCCACGCGTCATCACGCCAGCACCTCGCAATGGCTCGAACTCCTCGCCAGCGGCGCGGTCAACGGCGCTGAAAACGAAACCACCTTCCGCGCGCGCGTGGAAAAATCTTTGCAGCAAATCCTCCGCGACTCCGCCGGTCAGACCGTCGCTGTCGCCTGCCACGGCGTCGTCGTGCGCATGCTGCTCGCGCTCGCGTTGGATCAACGCCTCGCCCAGTTCGGCAACTTCGCCGTGGACTACGCCAGCGTCACCGTCCTCGAATTCCGCCCCGACCGCACCATCCTCCAATCTTTGAACTACGTCCCGTGGCGCGGTTCACTTTGAGAAAATGAAAGCCGCGCTCCTCAAAATCTCCGTCACCACCACCGTCGCCGCCGAGGACGCGGTGAGCCTCGCGCTCCAAAATATTTTCGCCCAGCCGCCGTCCATTTACACCAATTCCCGCACCCAAACTTCCACCGTCTCCGTCTACTGCGAAAAAACTTCCGCGTGGACGCCCACCGTCCACCACACCCTCCTCGCCGAACTGAAAAAACTCCGCGCCGCCGGACTCCCGCTTGGCCGTGGAAAAATCTCCGCCAAAAAACTCCCGCGCGAAAACTGGGCCGAGTCGTGGAAAAAACATTTCCAACCGCTTGCCGTCGGTCGCGCCCTGCTGCTCAAACCCAGTTGGAGCCAACTCCAGCCACGCCCCGGCCAGCACGTCATCACCCTCGACCCCGGCCTGAGCTTCGGCACCGGCCACCACGCGACCACCAGTTTCTGTTTGCGTGAACTCGTAAAAAAAAGCGACGAGAGTCGAGAGTCGAGAGTCGAGCAGGCCAAAGCATCGCTACTCGCGCGCCCCGCCAACTCAAAACTTAAAACTCAAAACTCAAAACTTTCCTTTTTGGACATCGGAACCGGCTCCGGCATTTTGGCTATCGCGGCGGCGAAGCTCGGCTACGCGCCCATCACCGCGTTTGATTACGACCCTGAATCCGTCCGCGTTGCGCGCGCGAACGCCAAACTCAACGGCGAATTAAAAAAACTCCACCTCGCCCAGCAAGACCTCACGCAAATTCCCCTGCGCGCGGAAACCCAATACGACTTCGTCTGCGCCAACATCATCGCCAACGTCCTCGTCGCCGAGCGTCGCCGCATTTTCAACCGCGTGAAACCCGGCGGCACACTCGTGCTAGCCGGAATTTTGAAGCTTGAATTCGCCGCCGTGCAACGCGCCTTCGAGGAACTCGGCCTGAAATTTCTCCGCGCCCGGCACGAACGCGAGTGGTGCTCCGGCGCGTTTGTCCGCGAATAAAAAGTGCGTCAGAACAAATGCCCAGCCGCAGTGCCGAGCACGCTCATGGGGCCGGAGTCTTCGAGGCTGTCGGTGGCTTTGTCCAACTTCTGCAAGGTGAGCTTGGCGTTTTTGTAGAATTCAGGGTCGTTGATGAGTTTGCCGATGGTGCCTTGGCCGCTGTTAATTTTTTCGAGGACTTGATGCAGGCTGGTCATGCTGGCGGTGGTCTCGGTGTAAAGTTTCTCGTCGGTGAGTAATTTCCCCACCGTGCCTTTGCCCGCGCGGGCGTCGGCCAAAATACTTTTCGCGTCGGCCACGGTGCTTTGGAGTTCGCCGGCGACGGTTTGGAGGTTGGTGAGCGTGGCGAGCGCGGCATCGTGCAGGTCGTTGCTGTAAATCAACCGGCCCACTGTGCCTTGGCCGGACGCAATTTGCGTGGAGATGGCTTTGAGATTGGCGATGGAGGCGGTGAGCGGTTCGGTGTTTTGTTTGAGGAAGTCGGTGACGGGGCCGAGGAGGTTGTCAATTTTGTCGCCGGTGAAACTTTTGGTGAGGTTCTCGACGCCCGCCGCAGCGTTGTCGAGTTTGGCCATGAGGGCGTTGAGGTCGGCTTGCTCGGTGGAGTTGAGGATGGCGTCGTTGGCGACGACGGGCGAACTGGCGTTGCCGAAATCCACGGCGACGTAATTTTGTCCCATGAGGCCGGTGAACTTGATGACGCAGGTGCTGTCGGTGTGGACGGCGGTATTTTTATCGAGGAGCAGGGTGACTTTGACCTTGCCGGAATCGAGGGCGATTTTTTCAACGCGCCCGATGCGGACGCCGGACATTTTCACGGCGTCGCCGGGCTTGAGGTCTTGCACGTTGGCGAACAGGGCGTGGACGCGCAGGCCGGATTTGAAGAAGTTAAAATTGCCGACGAGGTCCACGACGAGCGTGGCGGCGATTAGCGCGAGGAGGACGAAAATACCAAGGCGGGTTTCAAGATGGTTTCTCATAAAATTATTTTCACTCTGCGGTTTTGAAACTGGCGGTCAAAAATTCTTTCAACACGGGGTCGCTCGTGGCGCGCATCTCGGCGGGTGTGCCGATGGCGAGCAGTTTCCCCTCGTGCATGAACGCGATGCGGTCGGCAATGCCGAACGCGAGGTCGCGGTCGTGCGTGACGACGAGCGAGGTGACGCCGGTGCGGCGGTTGAGGCGCTCAATTTCCTGGCCGATGGTGATGGCCATGAGCGGATCGAGTTCGCTGGTGGGTTCGTCGTAGAGCAACATCTGCGGCTCGATGACGAGCGCGCGGGCGAGGGCGACGCGTTTCTTCATGCCACCGGAAAGTTCGCTGGGCAATTTTTCTTCCGCGCCTTGCAGGCCGACCACCGCGAGTTTTTCCGCAACGATGCGGGCAATTTCGGCGGGTGGTTGAGTGCGGTGTTCGCTCAAGTAGAGGCCGACATTTTCGCCGACGTTCAACGAATTCAGCAACGCGCCAGATTGGAAAACCATCGCCATGCGGAATTTTTCCAGCACCTCGGGCGACGTGATGGAGTGGTCGTTGACGAGGACTTGGCCAGCGTCGGCATGTTCGAGGCCGATGAGGTGTTTGAGCAAAACCGTTTTGCCGGAACCGCTGCGGCCCATGATGACGAAGATTTCGCCGGGGCGCACGTCGAGGTCAATGCCCTTCAAGACTTCCTGCGCGCCGAAACTTTTGCGCAAGCCGCGCACGGAAAGCGCGAGGCCGTTGGTGGTGATGGATGGCGCGCTCATTTAATCGAAGAACATCAACCAACGCGTGAGGATGTAGTCCAGCACCAGAATGCCGACGATGGAATTGACCACGGCTTTCGTGACGGAACGCCCGATGCCGCGCGGCCCGCCGATGGTTTGCAAACCCTGATGGCAGGACACCGTGCCGATGACGACGGCGAAGCAGAAGCTTTTGAACACGCCGTTGACCACGTCTTTGAGCGCAACGATGTCGTTGAGGTTCGAGTAAAACGTCGTGAACGAAACCCCGATGCGGGCGTTGTTCGCCGAGACGAGCGCGCCGCCGAACCAGCCCGCCATGATGGAAAAAATCACGAGCAGCGGCAGCGCGGCGGAGATGGCCACGAGCCGCGGTAGCACAAGGTAACGCAGCGGGTTGATGTTCATCGTCCGCAGCGCGTCAATTTCCTGCGAGACGCGCATGGAACCGATTTCCGCCGCCATCGCCGAGCCAATGCGCCCGGCGATGAGCACGGCCATCATCACCGGCGCAAGTTCCTTGCACATCGAGATGCCGACGATGCCGCCGATGAGGCTCGCGAGGCTGCGTTCCGCCAGCACCGGCCCGCTCTGCAACGCGAGCACGCCGCCGATGAAGAGCGAGAGCACGCACGACATGAGCAGGCTGGCGTTGCCCATCTCGTAAAATTGCGCGAACACTTTCTGCCGCTCGCGCCACGTCTGCGGGAGCAGCGCGAGGGTGCGCCAGAACATCAAAAAAAGTTCGCCGAGGCTGTTGAACATGGTTCGTTATTGGGACGGCACTAAGTCGTAGCGCGGATGTAAAATGGGTGGCAACGCGCTCTTCGTCGGCACGGGCAACGGCTCGTATTTCGCCGCCGGTTCCGCCTTGCCCAGCGGCACGAACAACACGCGCCACTTCGCGCCGTCCACGCCAGATTGATACCGCAACAACCCGAACGCGAGCGAGATTTTTTCTGCGGTCACGTTAGCTTGGCGGCGGTAAAAATTCCAGAGCAACGACTGGCTGTTCGCGCCGGTTTCGCCGCCGGATTGCTCCGCGCGCCAGAGCGACCAGAGCGGCGCCCAGTCGCGTTCGATGCTTTTTTGGTTGGGCAAAACGGATTCGATGGGCGCGAGGATTTGCAGGCGTTCATCGCCGTTGAAGTCGCGGTGGTAAGTGAAAAACGGCCAGAGGTCGGTGCGCCGCTGGAATTTGTCCGTGGCGGTATTGCGCTGAAACACATCCGAGTAGAGAAAAAAGAAAATGCGCGTGCGTTCGCGATCCAGCGGCTCGGATTGGAGGCGATTGTATTTGTAAATCGGCCAGAGATAAAAATCGCTTTGCTGCGTGGCATCGTGGGATTTGCCGAAGAACGGCCAGACGCGCGTAGTCGTCTTGCCTTCCCCGCGCGCGAAGACGAGGAACGGATACGGCACTTCCCATTCGCGATATTTTTTCTCGCGGTCGTCAATCACCTGCACGAACGGCCACAGATACGAAGTCGCTTCGCGCGCGGGCGAGCGAAACTGGCTGTAAAACGGCAACACGGAAATTTCGTGGCCGGCGTTCGTGCTGCCGATGCCGGTGAGTTGGTTGAAGTAAAACGGCCAGAGCGCGAACCAATGGTCGTGACCGGGAGTGACTTCGAGTTCGTCGGCGAGGTTGGTTTTCGTCGTGGGAATTTTCACTTCGTGACCGAGCAACGGCCAGAGTTGCCAACCCGTCAAGCCGTCGCCATAGCGCAGATGGAAGAACGGTGCGATGTAGTTGTCCGTGACGATGTCATGCTTCCGCGTCTGCAAATACAGGGGGAACATCACGAACTTCATTTCGTCCCGCAGCACGAAGCGGTTCTGGAGGTGACCATAGAACGGCAGCAGTGCCGTGTAGTTCAACGCGGGATTCGGCGAGCGTTGCTGAAAATAAAACGGGAACAGCGTGAAGCGTTTTTGTTCCTGCGCACTCTGGTTTTGTCCGCCCGCGAAACTGAAGAGCTGCAAAATTTGAAACCGATGCTCCGTGCCGAAGCGATCGTAGGTCAGCAGCGGATACAGAAAATCAT
>JBJOPC010000055.1:0-4642 GCA_046050965.1 Verrucomicrobiota bacterium
TGTGTTAAACACGTTGCTGCGCCCGGGGACGGGCGCACTCCGTTTCATTCGACTGGATAAAGCTTCGGTGCGTCGTCGCCGGTGAACGGGTTCACGGCAAACTCACTTTGCTCCAACCGCCCCAGCCAATCGGCGATAACGACGAGCACGGCGGCGACGTCCAGTTGCGCGTGGCGCGCGGGATATTTTTCCAAGTTGGTGCGCGCGAGTTTGAACAGCGCGGCAGACGGACGCAGGCGATTTTTTTGCAGATGCACGAACGCGCCTGCGAGTTGGATGAGGCCTTTGTAGAACGAGTAGTCCGTCGCAGTTTTTCCATCCGCTAGCCAAAGTTCTTCCAACACATCGTGCGCCTCGAAGAATAAACCGCGATTGAAACACTCGAAGTAGCCGAGGTAGTGCGCGTCCAGCGCGCGCCCCCGGCACGACTCAATCAGCTCCGCAATTTTCCCGCTCTTCTTACTCATGCCCGCAGAGTCTGGCGACGGGCGCGCGGCGACGCAAGTGGACGCCCGCACAAAATATTTTCTACCCGCAATCCGCGCCTTGACTGCCAACGTCCGTTTCCAAACACTCTCGCCGCCGTATGCCAGAAAAAATTACCGCCAAGAAAAAACTCAACCCGCAACAAGAGCGCGAGCTGGATATCACGATCGGTTTTCTCGAAGGCATCGTGCGCCGCGACCCCCACTACGTCGAAGCCCTGCAACTGCTCGGCGACGATTACACCAAGCGCGGTCATTTCAATTCCGGCCTGCAAGTGGACGAGCAACTCGCCACGCTGCGACCCGACGACGCCGGGGTGCAATACAACCTCGCCTGCAGCTACTCGCTCACCGAGCAATACGAGCCTGCCATCAAAGCCCTCAACCGCGCGCTCGAACTTGGCTACAGCGAATTCAAATTCCTCGCCCGCGATCCCGATTTGAAAAATCTCCGTGCCCATCCGCTCTACGAACCCATCCGCGCCAAACTCCGCGAACAAAAAATCAGCGAGGAGTAACTTCGTTTTTCAATTCGCGCTTCTTCGCGTCCATTCGCGGTTTAATAATTATGAACGTTACCGTCGGCAAATCCACCCGCCACTACCGCACCGTCGCTTTCGACACCGCCAAAAACTCCGTGCTGCTCATCGAGCAACGCCTGCTCCCGCACGAATTCAAAATCATCGGCACGCGCGACTACCGCGAGACCGCCCGCGCCATCACCGACATGATCGTGCGCGGAGCCGGGGCGATTGGCGCGACTGCCGCTTACGGGCTCGCGCAAGGCGTCCGTGCATTTCGCGGCAATGACGTGAAGAAGTTTTCCGCGCACACCGCCGCCGTCTACCAAACCCTCGCCGACGCACGGCCAACCGCCGTTGACCCCGTCAACGCGATGAACGACGTGCGCCGCGAGATGGCGCGCGGCGAAAGCGTCGCCGAGCAACAGGCGCTTGCGCTCGCCGCCGCCGAGGAATTCGCCAACGACGACGCCCGCCATTGCCGCGAAATCGGTGAGCATGGCGCGAAGTTGATTCGCAACGGCATGAGAGTTTTGACCCATTGCAATGCAGGCTGGCTCGCGTTCGTGGACATCGGTTCCGCCACTGCGCCCATGTATGCCGCGCAGGCGCAGGGGAAAAAGTTTCACGTCTACTGCGACGAAACGCGCCCACGTTCCCAAGGCGCGACGCTCACCGCGTGGGAACTCGCGCAACAAAAAGTTCCGCACCAAATCATCGCCGACAACGCCGCCGGACATTTCATGCAGCGTGGCGAAATTGACATGGTCATCGTCGGCAGCGACCGCACGCTCGGCCGCACCGGCGAAGTCACGAACAAGATTGGAACTTACACCAAAGCCGTGCTCGCCGCGCGCCACAAGATACCGTTCTACGTCGCCATTCCGCTCTCGACGATTGATTGGAATCTCAAACGCGGCTTGGACATTCCCATTGAAGACCGGCACGAAAGCGAAGTCCTCGGCGCGTGGGGCATCATTGATCATTCAAAATTAAAAATTAAAAATTCAAAACCAAACCAACGTGCCTACATCCGCGTGGCGAATCCGACGAGCGGCGCGCGCAATCCGGGGTTTGACGTGACGCCGCCGGAACTAATCACCGGCATCATCACGCCCGCTGGAATTTTCAAACCGAAACAGCTTTGGGCGAACCGACACAAGCTTGGTTTTGCAGATTAATTTACCGGCGGAGAAAAGTTGTCTTGCGCTGGAGCGGCGGCGCGACTTTACTCACCGCCGCTTCAGGACGGCGGGGTAGCCAAGTGGTAAGGCACGGCTCTGCAAAAGCTGCATCGTCGGTTCGATTCCGACCTCCGCCTCCAACTCCAAGTTGCAATTTTGCAACGAGTTGCAGATGCCAGAGGAGGCAAGTGCCAGTGAAAGTGCCAGTGAAATCAATACCGGGTTACGACTCAACAACTACTCCGGTATTACTCGGCAATCACTCGCGATGACGGGATTCGCAGCCCGTTTGGTGTAGCTGATACACCCAAAGCCACGTTCAGTTTCATAGCTTCGGACAGAAAGTCTGAAATTATGAAACGTCGTTTTATCCTCTATCGCCGCAAGCTCGGGGGCACATTCTACGTCGAGGACACCCAAACCCGAAAGCAGGAAAGTCTTGGCACGAAGGACCGCGCTGAAGCCACTCGCTGGAACTCGACAAGACCGTTCTACCGTTCCTCGTGCGAAAAGGATTCCATCCGAAGCTCGGAGCGCGACCGATGCGCGATGCGGTTGAAAAGCTGGTGGGCGATGCCGTCAGCGAATGTTTGCTGGAGGCGCGCTCGGCTTGCGGCGCTCTCGCGGTGGACGAGGCGCGCGATTGCCTCACCGTTCTCTGAATCAGGCAAGAGAGAGATACAAATGGCTTTCGCCAATACTAGAATCGAATACCAAGCAAACAGCCAGTCACATCTTTGTCAGTGAGACTGACGCGTATGTAATCACGAAGATTAAAATCTTTTGAGAATTCATTCCAAGGTATGTAGTCACTGTTAAGGGTGCAAATATATTGGAAGCCGTGAGCGCTGGCCTCTTTCGCTGCAATTTCAAGCGCCAAAGCTCTCTGTCGTTCGTCCACTCCGTCAAAAATCGCACTGTCATGAACTAACAATTTTGGCGAGGGGGACTTGAGCAAGGCGATGATGCGCTCGGTGATCTGGTCATAGACACGGGCATTCATGGGATTTCCTTTCCTGCCGTCCAACCCGCCGAAGCGGGTTTCGCTTCGGTGAATTGACTGTTGGCTGTGAACGCGAACGGCGGATGACAGCAAACAGGGAACTGGTGAATCCAGTTTGAGGAACTGCTAACGGCTCAAAGAAGATGAGCCGCCTCTAGTAAAACATCTTAGCACGAGCGACACATATTTGTGAAGCGATTCGCGGCTTGATTGCCGGGCAAAATCGGGATAGTGTCTTTTTGCTGTGAGTGCTCTGCTTTTTAGCAAAATCAAAGAACAGGAAGCCAAACACCGCCGCATCACCATCAAGCAGCGGGGTTCGCGCTTGGCCATGGCGCGGCAACGCCAAGTCTCGCTCGTGGGCGACGGATCAAAATGGCGGATTACCAACCTCCCCCAAGTGGTAGAGGCGATGGCAAAATGGGCCTGACCTGTGGGCAACCGTTTTACCCTTCACCAATTCTCTGAAGTTTTTCAGATTCGGAATGCCAAGGTCTTCCTTATGTTTTGATTGGTGGCCAAGCCGTCAATTATTGGGCGGAGCGTTACCTTGCCAAAGAACCAGAACTGCGGAAATACATCCCCTTCACGAGCGGCGACATTGATTTTCGTGGCAACCGCGATGATGTCCGGCACATCGCCGGGCAACTTGAACTCAGGGCGGTGTTCCCGGACAAGGTCAGCATGACCTCACTTGCCGGAGCGATTCCACTTCACATCGGCAAGCTGCCATCAAACATCGAAATCGTGCGCCTCATTCCCGGAGTATCCATCGCTACGGTGGACGCATTGGCTATCGGCGCAGAATTGAGCGGCCAACAAATTCGCGTGCTCGACCCCATTTCATTGCTGTTGTGTAAAGTGAATCTGGCAATGACTGTCCGCCAAGAAAACCGTCAAGATGTTGTGCACTTGAAGATTTTGATATTTTGTGTGCGCGGTTTTTTGCGCGACGTTTTGCGGGAAGTGGAACAGGGCAACGCTCCGGCCAAGGGTTGGCTGGGCGCGGTCAATAAATTGGCGAAGCTGGTAAAATCCACTCATGGTCGGCGAGCCGTCCAAAAGTTTGAGACTCGTTGGGCGGAAATCCTGCCGCTCGCGGAAATTGCTAAATGTAAAAACGAGAAGATTGTATCCTTCCGTGAAAAACAATTGGCTCGTGTGTTTGGCTCAAGCCTCGAATAAAAAACCTCCCCGTCACCGATGCGATGGCCGGGCACAAGCTGACGGCTGACCAAGAGGATTATTTTGATCTGCTTTGCCGACTCATTGAAGACTACGAAAAAGAGCACACGCAATTGGCCACGGCCAAAGTGACTGGCTTGGCGCTGCCCCAATAAAAAAGCCTCCTTCGTGAGAAAGAGGCTGTGACTTCAATAGTCTTCCGGGAGCAACACCGTGGTGACCGAACGATCGGCTTCGGTGATGATCCAGAATTTCGTGGCATTG
>JBJOPC010000056.1:0-18269 GCA_046050965.1 Verrucomicrobiota bacterium
TTCGGCGCGCACAACAGCACCACACCCAACACGAAATAGACCGACTTGAATTCGCTGAAAAAACCCAACACCCCAGAAGCCGTTTCCAACAACAGCACCATCACCAAAAAACCGTAACCCCGGCTCTGGCGCGTCACCGCAAACATCAACAAGATGACCATCACCCACTTAATGTTCAGCCCCGCCAAGATGGGCTGCGACAACGACGGAATCAGACCCGCCAAAATTTTAAGCCCGAAAAAGCCGACGTAACAACCTAGGTAAATGTTGAACAATTTCGGGATGGAAACCTCGCGCGCGCTCGCGTTCACCTCGCCACCCAGCGACCGCTTGAGCGCCGTCATCCCCACCCGCATTCCCGCCGCCAACACCAGCACCCCAATCATGCTCAACCACGTTGCCTCCACGAACTCATCGCTCGATGCATACTTCAGCGGTTGTCCGTAAAAATCCGTGTAAAACACCGCCACCGTAGACTCCATCCACTGATACACGCACACGAAGAACAACGCCGGCGGCTCGCCGCGTCGCCACAGCAACAGCGCAAACAGCGGCACTTCCAAAAATGCGAACGCCGTCTGCGACGGATTCGCCGTGAACAAACCCAGTGCCGCCAAAAAACTGAAAACCAACCACACCCATTGAGGCAACGCGCTCCCCAGCGCCATCGTCTCCGCACCGACCGCCGCGCCCCCAACGCGCCGCCGCCGCATCCGCGACAGCACACTGCCCTCGGCACTGGCCGGGCGTCCCAGCGCCGTCACAAGTTTCACAGGCGGATTCATCGGGTAAAAATTCAGCGCGAGTCTCGCATTTTTCCCCCGCGCGTCGCAAGGAAGACCTCTGCCCACGCGCCCACATATTTTTCCCGGCTGAATTTTTCCGCCAAACTCCGTCGCGCCGCTGCGCCCGCCGCCGCACATCGCGCCGGGTCGTTCGTGAAAAATTCCAAGCCCGCCACCAACGCCGCCGACGTTTTCTCGCGGCAAACCAAACCATCCACGCCTTGCTCCACCAACTCCGGCAAACCACCCGATGGAAATACCACCGACGGCTTGCCCGCCAGCTTCGCCTCCATCACCACGTTTGCCGACGGCTCCTCGAACAGCGATGGACACACATGGACCTCCGCCCGCGCCAACCACGCCGCCACATTTTTTTGATAACCCGCGAACACCACGCGCCCACCCAAACCCGCATCCGCCACCCGCAATTTGAGCTGCGCGAATTCCTCTTCGTCCCAACCCGGCGCGCCCACCAGCCAGAACACCACGTTCTGCCCCGCGCGCACCATCCGCTCCGCCGCCTCAATCAAAACCAACACCCCCTTGTGTTCCGACAATTGCCCCACGAACACCACCACCGCCGCGCCCGGCGGCACATCCGGCAACTGCGGTTCGCCGCCCGCCTCACGCACCGGCGGCGCGTTGTGAATCACTCGGATTTTCTCGGCTGACATTCCCGCGCTCACGCAACTCCGCGCAATGAATTCCGAATTCGCCACCAGTCTGCTCGTGCAACCTATTAACCGACGACGCAACCAGCGATGAAAAATTGTTTGCCCCGGCAACTCGTCCCCCGCGCGATAAATCACCGGCAACCCCAGCCACGCAAACGCCACGCTCGCGTAAGAAAAATGCGTCACGCTCATCGCGTAAAGATGCGTCGCCTTGAATTTGCGCGCCTCGCGCCACACCCGCCAGTTCACCGCCAGCAAACCGTAGAGATTGCGGAACCAAGAATAAAATTCCCGCCCGAAAAGATATTTCCCCCAGAAATAACCAAACGCCGTCGGCACAAACTCAAAACCTTGCCGCCGCAACTCTGGCTCGATCTGCGCGCCGCCAAATTTTTTACTCGTGAGCAACCGCGCCTGCAAACCCACTTCACGCAGACTGCGAAACACCTCAATATTCGCCCGCTCCGCCCCAAACAACTCCGCCCCCGCTAACAACACCAGCACCCGCACCCCGTCGAGGCGCGGCACGGCGGTTGAAGTCGGTGACTTGGTTTCAGAGTTCGTCATAACTCATCAGTTCCACCGGAAATTTCAGCCCGCGCCACCATTCGGTCGCGAGCAACGCCGTCTCGCTTGCGAAATCCGCGCCGCCCGGATGCACCATCAATTCCATCGTGCGGAACTTTTTCTCCAGCCCAGCACGCGATGCCTTCGTTGCGAAAATTTCCAGCGAAGTGAACCCGTCCGTCGTGCGCGTGGCGAAATAATTTCGCAACGCAAAATTCCACGCCGCCTTTTTCCAGCGCAACGCCCACGCCGCCGGAGCGTCTGCCGGATACAGATTCATCGAAGCGCGCACCCGGCGCACCGCGAACTTTTTCTGCAACGCCTTCAGCACCGGCAGCAAGCCCGGCACGGTGTGGATGTGGTGGTGGCTGTCGAAATGGCTGATGGCAAAACCTGCCGCGCGCACCCGCTCCACCTGTGCGCTCCACTCCGCGAACACCGCCGCACGCAGCGCGCCGTCCACCGGAATTTCGCGCACCCGGTTGCCGATGAAGTTGCCCTCGGCATCCAACAACCGCGCGAGCGCGGGCGACGCCGTGAGCGGACGGAACTCATCTGCGTTCAAGTGAACGCCAAACGAGCAGCGCGGAAAATCTTTCGCGCGCCGCGCCGCGTCGTCCAACGCGGCGGCGTTCGCCAGCACCGTCGCGGAAGTCACGCGCCCCGTGGTCATGTGCGCGAAGATGGCGTCGTTGATTTCCTGCGAGAGGCCAAGGTCGTCGGCATTGACGATGATTTTCACGCGGTCACCTCCACGGTGAGCGTCACGATATTTTCCTCCACCGGCGCGGCGGCGAGCGGCAGTTCCAAGCGCACATTCACGCCCGCCTCCGTCACGCGCTGAAATTTTAATTCGTCGAACACCGCCACCAACGGGCCATTGCGCTCCGTCACGATCAAGTCCGCCAACAGCTTCGTCGCGCCGCGCGCCACTGCCCACCGCGCCAGCCAGCCAAAGAACGCGTGTTCCACACGCTTCTGCGCCACGCGGCACGACAGCACTAGATTCGTCACGCGCGGTTCGCCCGCGCGCCCGTCCACACTCGCGAAACCCACGATGCCGTAGCTGCCGAATTTATCCGCGCAGTCCCACGCCACGTTCAGCACGCCGTCCGTTTGCAGCAGCGCGGAAAATTCCTCGGCGGTGAAACGGCGGCTCGACAAGTTCAGTTGGTTCGATCGCTGCACGAGTTCGTGGCAGCGCAAAATCTCTGCGTCCGTGCGCGGCGTGAACAACCGCAATTTCATCCCGCACGATTTCAGGAACGCCGCATAGTCGCCGGAGAATTCCTGTTGCGCCACGCCACGCTGCGCCTCGGTGCGATACGCCGCGCGCCGCGCCCGGCTCATGTCCGTCACCGGCACGTCGAACTCCGCGCGCACGAGCAACGTCGCAACTTCCGTCTCGGCGAACACGCGCACTTGCGGCAAAGCCGCCGCCACTTCGCCGCGCTCGAACGCCGAGTCGTCCACCAGCGCGAACGCGTCCACGCCCAAATTAAATTGCGCCGCGACTTGTCGCAGGTTCGCGCTCTTCGCGCCCCAATTGATGGCGGGAAAAAGAAAATATTCCGCCAGCCCCAGCCGTTCCACCACCAGCCACGCGGCGGCAAAATCATTTTTGCTGACGACCGTTTGCAAAATGCCGCGTTCGTCCAACGCGCGCACGGCCTCCGCCACGCCCGCGCGCAAGGCGAGCTTGGCCGCGTCAGATTCCACGAGCGTGCCGTTCCAAAGTGTGTTGTCCAAATCCCACGCCACCACTTTCACCTTCGCGGCGGGCGCGGCCAGCGGATTTTTGCCCGCACGGAATTTCACAAAATCC
Source organism: Verrucomicrobiota bacterium (assembly GCA_046050965.1). GTDB lineage: Bacteria > Verrucomicrobiota > Verrucomicrobiia > Limisphaerales > JAFMIX01 > JAFMIX01. Next base: position 3,852 of record JBJOPC010000056.1, read on the forward strand.
AGCCACGAAAAAATCAGCCGCAACTCCGCGTCGTTCTCCGGGTAAAGCGTCAGCCGCGCGTGCGGCCAATCCACGTTCGCCAAAAATTTTGCGGCGGGCAACGTCACGAAGTTTGCGCCCGGCGTAAGCGCGATGGCTTCGCGAAACGCGAGTGCGCCACCGTTCCACAACTCCAGCAGCACGCGCGCGGGCTGCGCGCCGTCGAGGAAAGCTTCCAACACGAACGCGTCGAAGTCCATCGCACTGGTTGCGCCAACGCGATTCAAAAGTTTTTCACGCACCACGGACCACGCACCATTCACCCGCCGAAACGGCGACACCGGCGCGAGCAGTTTTGAAACGAAGTTCACCACGCCCGTCACCGCGCAATCCGTCGCCGCCGCGAACCGTCGCGCGCCCACGCCCGCCGCGCGCGGACGCAGCTTGGTTTCGATTTTACCCCAGCGCCGGAAGCGCACGTCCGCGCCGTGGTTGAATAAGCCGGGAAAGTTTTCATTGCGCGCGAAACCGTAAACCAGCCGCGCGCATTTGCGATCCGCCCGCGCCGCGTAGAGCAAACACGACGCGTAACACTGCGGCGGCGCGCACTCGTGGCAATGCTCCTGCCAGTGCAACCACATCGTCGCCGCCACGTCTGCCCGCGCGAGCCGCGATGGCGCAGCGGGCGCGACGGATTGCTCCGCCGCCCACGCGCCCCGCACTTGCCAGTCAAACTCGAACATCGCAAAAGAATTTCACCGACGCACCGCCGCACACGCCGCCAGTGTTCCCGCCACCGCCGCAGCCACGGAATATTTTTTAAGCTTCGCCGTCAGCGCAGGCGCAAAATCATGCCCGGCACTTTTCATTTTGGCGAGCGTCGCCAGCCGTTCCGCCAGCGCGCCCGCATCGCCGACGGGAAACGTGAAACCCGTTTCGCCCGGCACGATCAAATCTGGCGCGCAGCCCACCGCGTCTGATACCACCGCCGGACAACCACACGCCATCGCCTCGTTCACGACCAGCCCCCACGTCTCGCTCTGCGACGGCAACACGAGCGCGTTCGCCGCCGCATAACACGCGGGCAATTCGCTCTGGTTTTTGAAGCCCGCGAAGTGAGCGTTCACGCCGAGCCGCACGGCGGTGGCGCGGAGTTCCTCTTCGAGTTCACCCGCGCCGATGAACACTGCGTGGTGCGTGGTGTGTGGTGTGTGGGTTTTTATCCGCGCAAGTGCATGGAGCAGATCGCCGGGGCGTTTCTCCGGTTGAAATTTTCCGACGAACAATGTCACGAATGTGCGCGCATCCGCGCCCCACTGATTCCGCACTCCGCACTCCGCACTCCGCACTTCATCGGCTTTGCCCTTGAACCACTCGTTGTCCACGAAGTGCGGCGCAGGAAAAATCTTTTCTGGCAACGCGCCGAAGTGTTCGAGGTATTCGCGGTGGCGCTGGCCGACGGCGAGGAAGCCGTCGAACTGCCGCAGCAACCGCCGTTGCGTGAATTCCATCGCCAGCCGCTTCAGCACGGAGCGCGGCGTCAGGAGTTGCGAGTCGCCGCGCACCAACACCGGCACACCCGCCGCGCGACACGCGGCCATGGCTTGCCGATAAGTTTTCAGATACCAGCCGGTCACGATGAAGGCGTCGAAGGGGGAAGAGGGAGCGACTATGGGACTATTGACCATGAGACTGGGGAGTGAACGTGCGCCGCCGCTAATCTTAAGTCTATGGTCTATGGTCTCATCGTCTTTTCCGCCGATGATTCCATAAATTTCCGGAGTGTCGCAACCCGCGAACGAATTCACGCCGGGCGTCGCAGAAATGTTTTTCAGAAATTTGTGTTCGTAACCCGCGAGCAAATCTACGTCCCACTCGAACGCCACGCCAAAACCCGCCTTGCCCTGCTCCGCCGCCGTCTGATGGTGTGCGAAGAAAACTTGCAGGTCGCACTCCCGCGCCAGCGCACGAAACCACGGTGCTTGGTATTGGATTGGGTGACTGGTGAGGATGCCCAGTTTCATGCGCGCCCTCCAGTTACGCGGTTGAACAGCGCGGCGTATTTTTCTGCGAGCCGCGCGGCCGAGTAAGGCGCAAATGCCGCTTCGTTGCGCGTGGGCAAGGTGTTCGCTGCGCCGCCAACGAGTGCGCGCAATGCGTCGGTGGTTTCCGTTTCATGCGCCGCCGGACCTTCGTGGCCGTAAGTCACGAGCCGCACGCCGCCGAGTTCGCGCGCGAGCGTCACGATGCTGCTCGCCTCGTGAAACAGCCCGAACACCGGACGCCGCGCGAGCCAGCAGGGGAAAATTTTCGACGCGGTGTAATGCGCGTCGGTCGAACCGGGCAGCAGCAAAACGTCCGCCGCCTGCATCGTCCGCAGCGCGTCGAGATACGGCGCGCGGCGCGGCTTCAGCACGAACTGCTCGGTGATGTCCGCAGCGGCGGCGAGTTGACGCAAGCCGAGTTTGTCCGTGCCGTCCGGCTGCGCGCTCGTGCCGATGAAATGCAGACGCAGGTAACGTTCTGGGTTCTCTGCGCTGATGATTTTCACCGCCGCGAATAAAGTTTTGACTGCGGGCAGCATCCGCTCCGTGATTGTTCCGAGATAAGCGAGGGAAAACGGGAGACGATGGACGATGGGACGATGAGACTTTTCCGCTTCGACAATCGCGGCCCGCGCGTCCGTGGTCTCATAGTCCATGGTCAATGGTCTCCCCACCTTCGCCGCGACGACGTGATCATTTTCATCTGCGCCAATCGGCAAAATTTCCACGGGCAAATTCGCGCGCAACAAACCGCGTTGCCGCAACGTCGCGAGCGTTTCGTCGGAGACGGCGGTGAGCGCGTCGGCTTGGGCGACGGCGACGGGCTCCAGTTTGGCCGCGAGCCAGTGCGCGAGACCGGCCTTGCTGAAACGCGGTTGCGCTGCGCCCCAATCGGAAAACCACGGGTCTTGGTAGTCCAAGATGAACGGCACGTTGAATTTCCGTTTCGCCCACGCACCCACGAGCATCGTCGCGCCGGGCAACACGGAGCAGAAAATTAAATCCACTTTTTCCCGCGCGATTATTTCCGCCACCCGCGCGCGCAACGCCCGTTGCGCCCGCCACGCGATGTCACCGAAGCCGAGCGGGCGACACAGTTTCACGGGCCATGCGCCCACGCGTTCCACGCGCAATTCCGGTGCGAGCAGCGCGAGCGACGCCGCGTCGCCGGGCTGCGCGTAACACTCCGCCCGCACGGTCACGACGACAGGTTCCCAGCCGCACGCACGCAGGTGCGCGGCGAGAAAGCGCGGGCGCATCACGCCGGCCACGTTGAGTGGCGTGAAGTCGGGCGTGATGAGGAGGACGCGTTTCACGGGATTATTTCTCGCGCCAATGTGAAAGATGCCCGGCGTGGTAGCGAGCGGAAAAAAGAAGTGGCCGGCTTTGGAGTGCGTGGGCATGACCGCGCTTTGGAACTGGGAGACATGTCTCCCAGTTCCAAAGCGTCGCCGCGTCGCCGCACGCCAAGGCCAACCGCCGCGCAGAAAATTTTCCCTTTTGCCGCGCGGCGGACTGCGGTTCAATCTGCGGTATGGCTGAAACTCATCCGCTCACCACCACGGCATTTGAACTGCCGGGCTTTCGCATCACCAAATCTTACGGCGTCGTGCGTGGCATCGTGGTGCGCTCGCGGTCGGTCATCGGGAATTTTGGCGCGCAAATCCAATCCATCTTCGGCGGCAACATCACGATCTACACCGAGCTGTGCGAGCAAGCGCGCGGCGATGCCTTCCGCCAGATGCTCGACCACGCGGGCAAACTCGGCGCGAATGCCATTATCGGCGTGCGCTACGATGCGACAGAAGTGATGCCGGGCATCACCGAGGTGCTGTGCTACGGCACGGCGGTGAGCGTGGAACCGCAGGCGTGATGAAGTCGCTCGGCGAAACATTTTTTGGGCGTCAACTGGCGCGGCTCGCGGACTTGGTGCTGCGGCGGCCGGGTTGGTTTCTGTGGCCGCAGGTCGCGCTGGCGCTGGGCTGCGCGCTGTATGCCATCTTCTTTTTGGAGTTCGACACAAATCGCGATCACCTCGTCGGCAACGACAAGAAATACCAGAAGGTTTATCTCGAATATAAAAAAGAATTCCCGGCGCAGGACGATTTGGTGGTGGTGGCGGAAGGCGATGACGCGGAAAAAAACCGCCAGTTTGTGGAGCGACTAGGCGCAAAGCTGGCGACGGAGACAAATATTTTCACGGCGGTTTTGTTCAAGGGTGATTTGAAGATGATGGGGCGCAAGGCGCTGTTGTTCGCGTCGGACAGCGACCTGACAGAAATGCAGAAAATGCTGCACGGCTACCGGCCGTTCATCGAGCAGTTCGCGCGGACGACGAATCTGGTGTCGTTCTTCAGCATGGTGAACACGCAATTCCGCACGGCCAAGCAGGAGGCGAATGCGACGAACGATTCGCTCCTCGGCGCGCTGCCCGCGTTGGAACGCATCGTGACGCAGACGGGGCAAAGTTTGTCGCGCAGCGGCATCGCGCCGTCGCCGGGCGTGTCGGCGTTGTTCGGTGGTGGGAACGAGGCGGACCAACAGATTTACATTACGTTCGATGAGGGGCGGATTTTTTTGGTGACGGCGCAGGCGCGGACGGCGGCGTTGAGCATGGACGCGGTGGAACGCATCCGGGTGTTGATGCAGGAAACACAACGCGAAGTGCCGGGCATCAACGTCGGCCTCACGGGCGGGCCGGTGCTGGAACACGACGAGATGGCGCAGTCGCAGAAGGACACGACCATCGCGACGATTTTGTCGCTGGTGATTTGCGCGCTGATTTTTATTTACGGCTACTCGGAGACGGGGCGTCCGGTGAAAGCGACGTTGTGCCTGCTGGTCGGGCTGGCCTACACGCTGGGTTACGCGACGCTCGTGGTGGGGCATTTGAATCTGCTGACGATTACTTTTTTGCCGATGCTCATCGGGCTGGCGATTGATTTTGGCGTGCATCTGGTGACGCGTTACGAGGAGGAATTGCGGCACGGACATTCGGAGACGGAAGCGTTGCGGACGGCGATGATTTACACGGGGCAAGGAATTTTCACCGGCGCGCTGACCACGGCGGGGGCGTTTCTGGCGGTGTGGTTCACGGACTTCAAGGGGATTCAGGAAATGGGATTAATCAGTGGCGGCGGCTTGGTGATTTGTCTCGTGCCGATGTTGACGATGCTGCCGGTGCTGCTGCTGCGCGGGCGGCAAAATGTTTTGGATCACAAGCTCACAGACAAGCCAGACACGCGCGGACGCATCGAGCAAACTTGGCTGTCGCGCCCGGCGTTGGTCGTGGGTTTGACGATGGTGGTGTGCGGGCTGTGCGTGACGCAGTTCCACAAAATTTATTTTGATTACAACCTGCTTAACATGCAGAGCCGTGATTTGCCGGCGGTGAATTTCGAGCGCAAGCTCATCGCGGCGGCAACGCAGAGCGGCACGAACGGCAACGGCAAGTCGGTGTTGTTCGCCGCGGTGATGGCAGACACGGCGGCGGATGCGGTGGCGATGGAGAAAAAGATTCTGCAACTGCCGAGCGTGGCGGAGGTGGAGTCCATGAGCCGCTTCCTTGCGGCGGACCAAACGCAGAAGCTGGCGACGATCCGCGAAATCAAAATGGAAGTGGCGGACATCCGCTTCGCCGCACCGGACACGAACGCGGTGGACGTGGCGGAGTTGAGTCGCACGTTGTGGGCGTTGTCGGGCTATCTCGGCCAAGCGGCGGACGCGACGGTGAAGGACGAGCCAGTGTTGTCCAAACAACTCACGGCGTTCAAGCGCACCATCACGCAGACGCGAAAAATTATTTTGTCCGCGAAACCGGCGGAAGCGGCGGCGCGGTTGGCGAAGTTTCAGGAAGCATTGTTCACTGACGTGTGTGAGACCTTCGACACCATCCGCGAACAGGACGACGCGCAGGCGTTGCGCCCGCAGGATTTGCCGGAGACGTTGCGCGCGCGGTTCGTGGGCGTGACGGGCAAATATCTGTTGCAGGTTTTTCCCAAGCAGGACATCTGGCAACGCGCGAACCAGCAGCAGTTCGTCGGCGAACTTCGCGCCGCGCTCGACCCGCAGCACACGGAAAAACCCATCATCACTGGCGAGCCAGTGCAGTTACTGGAATACACGGGTTTGCTTAAGAGCAGCTACGAATTGGCGGCGTGGTATTCACTCGCGGCGATTGTGCTGCTGGTGTTGATTCACTTCCGCAATCTTGGTTCGCTGCTGCTCGCGCTCGTGCCGGTGATTATCGGCGCGATTTGGCTGGGTGGATTCATGGGGCTGTGCGGCATTCCGTTCAACCCGGCGAACATCATGACGCTGCCATTGGTCATCGGTATCGGCGTGACGAACGGGATTCACATCTTGAACCGTTACGCGGAAGAAAAAACTCCGAGCATTTTTTCCAAGAGCACGGGCAAAGCGGTGTTGGTGTCCGGGCTGACGACCATCGCGGGCTTCGGTAGCCTGATGGTGGCGGAGCATCAGGGGATTCAGAGCCTCGGCTACGTCATGGCCATGGGCGTGACAACGTGCATGGTGGCGGGACTCATCTTCCTCCCGGCATTATTGAATTTGCGGGCGCGCGGGAAGTGAAGTTGGGCAGCGGAGCTAAACCGCTTCTTCCATGAAGTCCGCGAGATGGAGATATTCTTTAATCTTACGGCGTTCGTAGCGGCTTTTCTGCGCTTTCTTCGGTCGGAAGTCCGCCTTGCGGAAGGGATGTTTGGGGTCTTTCAGGGCTTCGCTGATGGATTCAATGGTCTTGAGCATGATCGCGTTTCCTTTCACTAACTTCGCGCGTGACGAAATCGTCACACATTCGTTACTGACCCGACGGAACGGACAATTGTTCAAAAAATATTTCCTGTCAACGGTAACTTATTGACAGTGCCAACTCAATATTTCCAGACCGTCACAAAAATATGCCACGCCGTCAGCGCGAGCAGCACGAACGAAAGCGGCGCGTGCACGAACAACCAGCCGTGCAGCCAGTGCTGATAGCGCGTTTGCAAATCCAGTTGGCGGCGCTCGTCGCACCAACCCTGTAACCGTTCGGCGTCTGCGTGGAAGTCTGGCGTGATGGTCACTTTGAGCGCGCGGAAAAAATCATCCGCCATGCGCTGGTTACCGAGGCGCAGCTTATCGCCGCGCGTGGCCGCGAGATACGGCAAGGCTTCTTGATCGAGGAAATCTTTGAAGAGCGCGACGGACGGATTCGGCGACGGCGGTTCGACGGGTGCAGGCGTGGGATTTTCCGGTGTGGCTACCGGAGCGGGCGCGGCGGCAGGTGCGACATCGAGTGTTTTGCGAATTTTCAGCGCGGCTTCGTGCAGCGTTTTGCGAATGTGCGGGATTTGTTCAAAGATGGTTTCGAGCGGGATTTGCTCCTTCATCATGCGCGGCAAAAACTGTTGCAGCGCGAGTCCGTAAAAACCGCTGATCATCACCACCGCGTAAAGGGCGAGGAGCAGCTGCGTCATCGGCCCGCCCGTGGCCAACCCGCAGTGCAGTGCGATGAGCGGCACGGTGAGCAGCGTGAGCCAGATGTGCGCCTTGAGCCAGACCTGCACACGTCCGATGCGCCACGCGGGCTTCTTGCGCCGCGCGCCAAGCAGCGCGGCAAAAATAAAAATCGCAAACGCCGCGCCGCCAAAAAACAAACCGAGCGGACTCCCGCCGACCGTCCCGCGCAACGGTGGCGTTGGCCCCAGCCACGTCGGCAGCGGCAGATGAAATGGCAGCACGTCGGGATGGAAATTGGCGAGGTAGAGCAAACTCGCCACCGCGCTCGCCACGAGGACGAACGCGCACCACGGCCAATGATTGCGATCGAGAATCATTTTTTATTTTTACCGTGGCAGGAACCAAGAAGGGTAAGACTCATAAAAATGGTTTGGAGCCGCGCGAAGTAAAAGCGCGCACTCGCAGCCGTGCAAGCGGGAAATCGCTTGTCCAGCCGCTTTCACCTGTAACTCCTACAACAGTGTCCCGTGCAAAATCTGGTAGGCGATAGTGAAATAGATTACCAGCCCCGTTACGTCCACCAGCGTGGCGACGAGCGGCGCGGATGACACCGCCGGGTCGAACCGCAGCGCGCGCAGGATGAATGGCAACATCGCTCCTGACACGCTGCCGAACAAAACCACGCCAATCAAACTGCACGCAATGGTCACGGCGATGAGGAAAAAATGTGCACCGTAATTTTTGAAGCCGAGAAATTGCCACACGATGATGCGCACGAAACCCAGCACCGCCAGCACGCTGCCGAGCGCGAGGCCAGCGGCAAGTTCGCGGCGCAGCACCCGCCACCATTCAGCGAGCGTTACGTCGCGCACGGCCATCGCCCGGATGATGAGCGAGGTTGCCTGCGAACCAGAGTTGCCGCCGCTAGAAATGATGAGCGGCAGAAAACTCCCCAGCACAATGCAACTCGCAAGTTCGCCCTCGAAATGTCCCATCGCGGTGGCGGTCAACATTTCGCCGAGGAACAACAACGCGAGCCAGCCAGCGCGTTTCTTAATCATGTCGAGCAAACCAATTTTCAAATAGGGCGCGTCGAGAGCTTCCATACCGCCGAGCTTTTGAATGTCTTCGGTAGCCTCTTTTTCCGCCACGTCCAGCACGTCGTCCACGGTCACGACGCCGACCAAAATTTCTTTCGAGTCCACCACCGGCAACATCGTCACGTCGTATTTTTTGAACGCGGTCACGGCGGTTTCCTGATCGTCGGCGGCGCGCAGAAAAATTTTCTGGTTCTCTAAAAGTTCCAGCACGGACATCTGTGGCGGCGAGACGACGACGTTGCGGAGCCGCACGAAATCCACGAGCTGACCTTTTGCGTCCACGACATAAAGCTGGTTCATCGCTTCGCGCTTCTGCTCCTCACCGCGCAGATGCGCAAACACTTCCGCGACCGTCCAATTTTGCTGCACCGCGACGTAGCCAGGCGTCATGCGACGTCCAATCGAGTGTTCGGGATAGCCGAGCAAGTCGGTGGCGATTTTGCGCTCGGCGGGGTCGAGGAGCGCGAGGAGTTTTTGCGTGACGGCGGCGGGCAATTCTTCGAGCAACGCCGTGCGGTCGTCAGGCGCGATGTCATTGAGGATTTGCGCAACCTGCTCATTACCGAGCGCATGAAGCATTTTTTCCTGATCCTCGACCGGCAGGAGTTCAAACACTTCCGCGGCGAGTTCACGCGGCAAGACACGCATCAACACCGCCTCGTCGCCGGGCGGCAAATCAAAAAAGATTTCCGCGAGTTCGAGCGCGGAAAAGTGGCAGAGAATCTCGCGGAGCTGGTTGAAATTCCGCTGGCGGATCAACTCGACGAGTTCAGGCTGGAGCAAATTACCAATCACGCGCGAAGTGAAAGCGAACGCGCGCGCGGCGGCAAAACAAAACGCAAAAAAGTTTTCAGACTATGCGGAATTTTTCTCAAACTTCCCGAACCGCAATGCCAGCGTCGGCAGCACGAGCAGGTTCAGCGCGGTGGAAGTCACCAAGCCACCGAGAATCACGATGGCCATCGGGCCTTCAATTTCGCGGCCCGCTTCGCCGCCGCCGATGGCGAGCGGCAGCAAGCCTAGCGCGGTCACGAGCGCGGTCATCGTGATGGGAATCAGCCGCTCTGTCGCGCCGCGCAATGCGCACTCCAAACCCCACGTCATGCCTTCTTCGTTCACGAGATGCTCGAAGTGCGAGATCATCATGATGGAATTCCGCATCGTCACGCCGAACAGCGTCACGAAACCCACGAGCGTTCCCAGCGACAGCGACGCCCGCCCAGCTTCGCCAAAATAGCCGACGAGAAAAATCGCCAGCACACCGCCCACCAGCGCGAACGGCACGTTCGCCAGCACGAGGAACAAATGGCTCGCGCGCCGGAACACCAGCGCCAGCAGTAAAATAATTCCCGCGCCCGCGATGGCCGAGTGCAGCAGCAATTCGTTCCGCGCCTTCGCCTGCAAGTCCGCCGCGCCGCTGAACACCGCGTATGCGCCCGCCGGAAATTTCACCTTCGCCGCCACCGCCGCCTTCGCGTCCGCCACGAACGACGCCACGTCGCGCCCGCTCGGATTGCAAGTGATGGTCTGCCGCCGCCGCGCGCCGTCGTGCAAAATCGCATAACGCCCGGTCGTGAGATAAACGTCCGCCAGTTGATTGAGCGGCAGCCGCAGCCCGGCGGAATTGCCCACGAGCAACGCGCCGATGCTCTCCGGTTGCGCGCGGTTTTCCGGTTTCAGAATCACGCTCACGTCGAAAGTTTTGTTGCCCTCAAACGTCTGCGCCACGTTCTCGCCCTGATACGCCGTGCGCACCGCCTCCAAAACTTCCACCGCGCGAAAACCAAATTGCGTGAGCCGCTCCGCGCGCAACTTCACCACCACGCGCGGCGCGCCCGGCGGCGAAACAATCTGCACGTCCGCCGCGCCGGAAACGCCGTTGAGCGCGGCCACCACTTCGTTCGCCTTCGCGTCCAGCGCGTCGAGGTCGTCGCCGAAAATGTTCACCACCACCGACGCCGTCTCGCCGGAAATCGTCTCGCCGATGCGGTCGCCGAGGAACGTCATCACCTCGCTCTGCACGCCGGGAAATTTCGCCAGCACGTCCCGGATTTGCGCCTGCACTTTTTCCTGATCCTCGCCCGCCGTCGGTTTCAGCTCCACGTGAAATTCGCTGCGATGCACACCCCAGGTGTCCTCGCCCATCTCCGCGCGCCCGGCCTGTTCCTCCACGCTCGCGACCTGCGGAATCGCCAGCAGCGCGCGCGAAATCTCTTTGCCCACGCGCATCATTTCCGGAAGCGACGTTCCCGGCGTCATGGAAAGTTGGCAGACAAAATGTCCCTCGCGGAAGTCCGGCAAAAACTCTCCGCCGAAGAACGGCAGCGTCGCCAGCGCGCCCACGAACAGCAGCAACGAAACGGCGATGATGCTCTTCGGGCGGCGGCTGATGCGCTCCAGCAGGCGGCGGTGAAAATTTTTCAGCCCGCGCAAATAACCCGGCTCGTCATGCGGCTTCGTGCGCGCGAGCAGCGCGTAGCACATCGCCGGCGTGACCGTCAGCGCAACCGCCAGCGACGCCATGATCGCGAGGATGAACGCCACGCCGAGCGGCGCAAAAAACCGTCCCTGCAATCCGCTCAACGTCAGCACCGGCAGAAACACCAGCGCCACGATGAACGACGCATACACCACCGCGCTCCGCACTTCGAGCGAGGCGTCGAGGACGACGTTGAACAGCGGACGCGGCGTGGCGCGCAAAATATTTTCCCGCAGCCGCCGCAAAATATTTTCCACGTCAATGATCGCGTCGTCCACCACCACGCCGATGGCCACCGCGAGGCCGCCGAGAGTCATCGTGTTGAGCGTCACGCCGAATTTATCCAGCACGATGATCGCCGCGAGTAGCGACAGCGGAATCGCCGTGAACGAGATGAACGCCGTGCGAAAATCCAGCAGGAACAACATCAGCACCACGCCCACGAACGCCGCGCCGAGCAGCAGCGAAATCTTCACGTTGTGAATCGCATGTTCGATGAACGTCGCCGGGCGATGCAGGCGCGGCGCATACTTCACGCCCGCCGCGTCGAACGCCGGTTTCATGTCGTCCAGCGCGGCCTCGACTGCGCGCGTCGCTTCCATCGTGTTCGCGCCGAACTGGCTGGTCGTCGTCAGCAAAATTCCCGGCTCGCCGTTGATGATTGCGTCGCCAAACTTCGGCAGCGACGCTTCCACCACGTCCGCCACGTCACGCAACCGCACGCTGCGCCCGTCGTGCTGCGCCACCACCGTCTCGCCGAGTTGCGCCGCGTTCAGCGATTGCCCTTCGCTCTGGATGACGATGCGTTGCTGCGCCGTTTCCACGAAGCCCGCGCCGCGCACGCCCGTCGCCTCGCGCGCCGCCGCCAACACGTCCTGCACCGCGAGGCCGAACGCCGCGAGTTTTTCCGGCGCAATCTGGATTTGAATCCCGCGCGATTCGCCGCCGAAAACTTTCACCGCCGCCACACCGCTCACCGACAGCAACCGCGGCCGCACCGTCCAATCCGCGAACGTCCGCAGTTCCATCGGCGAAAGTTTTTCCGACGTGAGCCCGACCTTCAGCAAGTCCATCGTGGACGACGTGAGCGGCGACATCTTCGGCGACTTCACGCCCGCCGGGAGTTCGCCCGCGAGTTCCGCGAGTTGCTCGCCGAGCATCTGCCGCGCGATGTAAATGTCCGTGCCTTCCTTGAACACGGCGGTGACGACCGACAAACCTTGGATGGATTCCGAGCGGATGGATTCGAGATTGCCGACGCCGTTGCACACGCCCTCGATGGGCCGCGTGACGAGGGTCTCGACTTGCTCCGGCGCGAGCCCCGGCGCTTCCGCCTGCACCGTGACCTGCGGCTGCACGAACTCGGGAAACACATCGAGCTTCGCGTGCGCCGCGACGTAAATCCCGTAGCCAATCAACACCGCTGCCAACGCCAGCACCACGCCGCGCCGCCGCAGGGAAATTTCAACAAGTTGTTTCAGCATGGGAAAATATTTTAATCCCGCGCGCCCGTCGTGAAGCCGCCCGCGCTCAACTCCGTGGACAACACCATCTGCGCTCCGCTTGTCACGACCTTGTTCGTCGCGCTCAATTCGCTCGTGAACCAGCCGCCGTCCGTCGCGCGGTCGAGCGTGATTTCGCGGCGGGAAAATTCGTCGTCGCCGGTCTGCAAATAAATCCACGCCTTGCCGTCATGCCGCAAAATCGCGTCGGCGGGAATCGTGACGCCGCTCACCGCCGCGCCTCCGGTCTTCAAAAAACCCGTCACCGCCGCGCCGGGAGTGAGCGAACTTTGCTTCGCGAGGAACAGAAAACTTTGCTGCTGCGTCATCGGGTCAACGCCAGCGCCCGCGTCAAAAAAATCCGCGCTCACAAACTTCGCCGCGTCGTTCAGCGACGCAATGCGGGCGCTGGCGGGCGCGGACTTGAGCGAGTCGCCGCCGGGCAAAGCGATTTGCACCAGCACCGCTTCGCCCGCCGCGAGCAACTTGAGCGTGTCACCGGAATCGTCCGCGAGCTTTTTGCCCCAGCTCATCGCGAACTTCGCGCGCGCCGCGTCGAGCGCGAGACCGTCGTGCTTTGCGGCGGCTTCCGCCGTTTGCAGCACGCGGTCAGACGCGTTGCCCTGCTTGGCGAGAGTTTGCAGCCGCGCCAGTTCCTTGCCGGAAACTTCCTCCGCGCCACGCGCCGTTTCCAAATCCGCGAGCGCCGCCGCGAGCGTCGCCGTGTCCACTACGCGACCGAAACCTTTGACCTCCGGCGTCCAATCCGTCGCCGCGAGCGATTCCGTTTTGAGCGCGATGCGCTTCTGCGTTTCCGCGTCGAGCGTGACAATCGGCTCGCCGTCCGCGCCGCGCTTCACGCTCGGCCCGACCTCGGCTTTTTCAGCGGTAGGCTTTTCCGCCGGCTGGTCGGTGCTTTTCTTCGAGCAACCGGCGAGCAACGCCAGCGCGATGAGCAGCGGGAAATGGATTTTCGTTTTCATGGTTTGCGTGAGTTGAGTTTGCCGATGGCGGCGGCGGCGGAATCGGACGGACGTTGCAGCGCGTTTTCCAGCGCGCCGATGGCGGACTGCAATTTCGCCTGCGCGTCGAGCCGTGCGAGCGCGGCGGCGGAGAATTCAATCCGTGCGTTTAGCAAATCCACCTTGTCCGCTGCGCCAACTTTCATCTGGTCGCGCGCGGATTTCTGCTGCTGCTGCGCGGCGGCGAAAAGTTCCGCGCTGGTTTTCATCTGCCCGCGCGCGGCGTCCAAATCGGCGACGGCGCGGTCAAGCTCGCCGATGATTTGCGCCTGCAACGCGGTGAACTTCGCGGCGGCAGTTTCGCGTCGCGCGCGCGCCTCGCGGATTGGGCCTTGGTTTTGGTTTAGCACCGGCAGCTCGAACGTGAAGCCGAGCGTCCACTTGTGATCGCCTTGATCGAATTGGTAGCCGGGGTTCAAGTGCAGGTCGGGATATTGCTTGGCAATCTCCAGCCGCAACGAATCTTCCGCCGCCGCGTAGTCCGCGAGCGCGGCGCGAATGTCCGCACGCCCGCACAGCGCAACGCGACGCGCGTCAGCACTGGTCAAACCTTTCGGCGCGCGTTCGTCCAAATCGAAATTGAGTTTCACACCGTCGAGTGCGGCGGAACTCACGCCGATCGCTTCCGCCAGCCGCGCGCGGGCGGTGGCGCGTTTGCTTTGCGCGTCGCTCAAATCCATCTGCGCCTTCGCGAGCGCGACGCGCGAGGCGGTCACGTCGGCGCGCGCGATTGCGCCGACGGCGAGGCGCTGCTCCTGCCGCCGGGAAATTTCCTGCTGCGCGGAAAATTGCTCCTCGACGAGCGCGGCGCGTTCGCGGGCGACGATG
>JBJOPC010000057.1:0-4891 GCA_046050965.1 Verrucomicrobiota bacterium
TAGCCGACGACGTTATTCGGCGAAAAAATTACGACGCTCGTAAGTTTAAATGCGCCGACTTACGTCGGCGGCTACCTTAATTTTGTTTTCCAACGGCAACGTTGCTTCGCCGCTGGGCCGCGCCTAGATTTTCCGCCGTGCTGCCCCAGCTCACAACGCAACTCGCCCGCTGCGAATCGCTCGCCGATTCGCAAGTCGCCGCCGCCGTCTCGCAGCTCGTGGACGAATCCGTGAGCGTCGAAGCGAAGGCGGAATTTCTCACCGCGCTCGCGCAAAAAAGCGAGACCGTAGCCGAAATCGCCGCGTTCGCCCGCGCGCTGCGCGAGATGTCCGTGCCCGCCCCGCTCGATGAAGCGACGCGTGCCCGCGAAATTCTCGACGTGTGCGGCACGGGCGGCGACCACCTCGGCACATTCAACATTTCCACGACCGTTGCGCTCGTTTGCGCCGCCGCCGGCGTGACCGTCGCCAAGCACGGCAACCGCGCCGTCACCTCGCAATCCGGCAGCGCGGACGTGCTCGAAGCGCTCGGAATCAAAATTGATTTGTCGCCCGCCGACGCCGCGCGCTCGTTGCGCGAACACCACTTCGCCTTTTTCTTCGCGCCCAATTTTCATCCCGCGTTCAAACACATCGCGCCCGCGCGCAAACTCTGCGCAACGCGTGGGCAACGCACCGTGTTCAATTTCCTCGGCCCGCTACTGAACCCCGCGCGTCCGTCCGCACAACTCTTCGGCGTGCCGCGTCCGGAACTCTGCGAACCGCTGGCGCGCGTGTTGCAATCGCTCGGCGTGCGGCGTGGCATGGTCGTCTCGGGGGAAGTTTCGAGTTCCGACGGCAACGCGCGCACCGAAACTCGAAACTCGAAACCAGAAACCAGAAACTCCTTCGACGAACTTTCCACGCTCGGCCCAAACACCATCGCGGAGTTTTACCAAGACCGTGGCTTCGCTGTTTCCGAATTGTCGCCGGAGAATTTTCCATTGCAGCCCGCCACGCTCGCGAACTTGCTCGGCGGCGATAAATTTCAAAACGCCGAAATCATCCGCCGCCTTTTGCGCGGCGACGACCGTGGCCCGAGGCGCGACGCCGTGTTGCTGAACTGCGGCGCGGCTTTGTTCGTCGCCGGTGCAGCCAAATCGCTCGGCGACGGTTGGGAGCTGGCGGCGGTCACGATTGATTCCGGCGTCGCCGCCCGCAAGCTCGCCGAACTTGCGGCGTAATTTTTGCCGCGTGAGCAAAACGGAGCAGTTCAATTCAGCACAGCCAGCCACAATTTGCCTAGCCAGAAACTTTTTTTTAGTTCGTAAAATCACCGCAAACGCGCGCTAGGCTTGCCTGTGCCACACCTACAAGTTTTACTCATCATTTTGCTTAAAACAAATCATCGCGCTCACAGTGGTGGCTGGCATTGCGGCTGCAATAGCTTGCGGCAGATGAATAACAACAATCTTTCTTTTTGGAAATCCGGCCACTTGCCCACGCTGTTTGGCGCGTTCCTGTGCTTCTGCGTCTGCTCGATGTGCTGGCTGCTGCTCGGCGGACTCGGCAGTTCCATCGCGGCGGAATTGAAACTGACCGCCGCGCAAAAAGGTCTGCTCACCGCCGTGCCGCTGCTCGGCGGTGGGCTGTTGCGACTGCCGTTCGGCTGGCTCACCGACGCGATTGGCGCGAAGAAAACGGGCTTGATCGTGCTCGCGCTCACGGCGATTCCCGTCGCGCTCGGTTGGTTGTGGGCGGACACGTTCGCAAGTTTGCTCGTCGTGGGATTTTTGCTGGGCATCGCGGGCGCGGCGTTCGTCGTCGCGCTGCCGATGGCGAGCCGCTGGTATCCGGCCAAGTTTCAAGGCGTGGCGATGGGTCTCGCGGGTCTCGGTCTCACGGGAACTTTGATTGCCACGTTCTTCGGCCCGCGTCTCGCAGAACAATTCGGCTGGCATCAAGTCTTCGGCCTCGCGCTGATTCCGCTCGCGGCGTGCGCGCTGATTTTTTTCGCCATCACCAAGGACGCGCCGGTCGCGCCGAAGAAACAATCACTCGGCGATTTCTTCGGCATCCTGCGCGAGCGCGACATGATTTTGTTCAGCTTGTTTTACGGCGTCACATTCGGCGGGTTCGTGGGCTTCGCGAGTTTTCTCGCCATCCTGCTCGGCGATCAATACGGCCTTACCAAAATCCACGCGGGCGAACTCGCCGCGCTCGGCGTGATGGCGGGCAGCGTCATTCGCCCGCTCGGCGGTTTGCTCGCGGACAAGTTCGGCGGCATCCGCATGCTCAATGTTCTCTTCGGCGTCGTCGCGCTGCTCGCGATGGGCGTGGCGCAACTGCCACCGCTGCACATCGCCGTCGGATTGTTCGTCGTCGCGATGGCGTGTCTCGGCCTCGGCAACGGCTCGGTGTTCCAGCTCATGCCGCATCGCTACGGTTCGCGCGTGGGCGTGGCGACGGGCATTCTCGGCGCGGCGGGGAGCTTCGGCGGGTTTTTCCTGCCGACGCTGCTCGGCAAGATGAAGGACGTTTTCGGAAATTATTCCAGCGGCCTCTCGGTGCTGGCCGCGCTGGCAGTCGTCGCGCTCATCATGCTGTCTGTGGTGCAATCCGATTGGGTTGGCAACTGGATCGGCAAACATGGCCGCGTGAAAACGCCCGATGCGAATCCCGCGTAAGTCAAAGCAACAACGCTCGTGGATCAAGATTCCCGCACTCTCATAGACGATCTCCTCGCCGAGCAAAGCCAGCTCACGGCGGTGGACATTTTCTCGCGCGCCCACGACGCTCACGCCATCCGTGACCGCCGTTACGAAAATCTTTTGCCCGCCACCGCGCCGTCGCCCGGCCAGCAATACGCCTTCGAGGTGGACCTCGACAAATGCTCCGGCTGCAAAGCCTGCGTCACCGCGTGTCATTCGCTGAACGGCCTCGACGACGACGAGACCTGGCGCAGCGTCGGCGAATTGGTTTCCGCCGAAGTCCGCGCGCCGATGAAGCAGACCGTCACGACCGCCTGTCATCATTGCGTTGACCCCGGCTGCCTCAACGGCTGCCCCGTGCTCGCCTACGACAAAGATCCCATCACCGGCATCGTCAAGCACCTCGATGACCAATGCATCGGCTGTCAATATTGCGTGATGAAGTGTCCCTACGAAGTGCCGCAATACTCCAAAGCGCGCGGCATCGTGCGCAAGTGCGACATGTGCAGCTCGCGCCTCGCCGTCGGCGAAGCACCCGCGTGCGTGCAAGCCTGTCCGCACGAAGCGATCAAGATCACCGTGGTGGATCAAGGCCGGGTGCGCGGCAAATACCGCCAACTTTCAACCTTCAACTTTCAACCTTCAACCACCACAACCGCGAGTCCGTCGGAAAATAATTTCCTGCCAGATTCGCCGAACCCCGCCATCACGCTCCCGACCACGCGCTACCTCACGAACCGCACCTTGCCCGCGAACCTCGAAGCCGCCGACGCCCACGAAGTCCGCCCCGCGCAGGCGCACCCGCCGCTCGTGTTTTTGCTCGTGCTCTCGCAACTCGGCGTCGGCCTCACGCTGCTCGGCGCGCTCGCGGGCGGACGTTCTCGCTCGACCGCCATCGCCGCGCTCGTCGTCACACTCGTCGCGGTGAACCTTGGCACGCTGCACCTCGGTCAGCCGCTCAAGGCATGGCGCAGCTTTCTCGGCTGGCGCAAAAGCTGGTTCAGCCGCGAACTCATCGCGTTCGGAATTTTTATCGGCGCGCTCGGTTTGCATTGCGCTATCCTCCACCCACTATCCTCCATCCTCGCCGCCGCCACGGGCCTTGCCGCCGTCGGCTGTTCCGCGATGATCTACGTGGACACGCGCCGCCCGTTCTGGAACGCCCCGATGACGTTCGGAAAATTCTTCGGCACGACGCTTCTGCTCGGTGGCGTTGGCACGTTTGTGCTGACCATGCTGCGGCCTGCGAATTCGCCGGCGCACATCGTCGCCGGCGCGCTCGCTGCGCTGGGGATTGTGGTGAAACTCGCCGCCGAAAACCGCATCTTCCGCTTCCTCGTGGACGAACAATCGCCGCACCTCGACGCGCTGAACAAAACCGCGCTGCTGCTCACCGGGCGATTCGGCTTCGTCTCGCGTGTGCGGATAGCGTGTCTCGTGGCGGGCGGAATCGCGCTGCTCGTCACGTTCAATTGCCCGACTCACGTCGCGCAGACCGCGTTGTTCGCGACAGCGTTCACGCTCTGCCTCGTCGGCGAATTTATCGAACGCCATTTGTTCTTCGTAGCCGAAGTCGCGCCGAAAATGCCCGGAGGTGGAACTGCATGAGTGTCGCTGAAAAAAAACTGCCGCGCGCGAAGGTTGCGAAGGTCGCCAAGGAAAACTCCCTCCTCCGCCAGTGGAGCGGCCCGCTCACGAACGACCTCACACTGCACCCCGGCGAGTTCGGTCTCGGCAAAGTTCCCGCGCGACTCCGCCCCGACGCCACCACACGTTCGGTCTGCGGCTTTTGTTCAACCGGCTGTTCGCTCGACGTTCACATGCAGTCCGGCGTGGCGGTCAACCTCACGCCCACCGCCGATTATCCCGTAAATCTCGGCATGGCTTGCCCGAAAGGTTGGGAAGCCCTCACTTGTTTGGCCGCGCCCGACCGCGCCACGACTCCGCTCCTGCGCGATGAAAAAACCGGCAAGCTCGAACCCGTGGATTGGGACGAAGCGATGCAAGTCTTCACGCTCAAATTCAAAGCCATCATGGACCAGCACGGGCCGGAGAGCGTGGCGTTCTTGAGCACGGGACAAATCTGCACGGAGGAAATGGCGTTCGTCGGCGCGCTGTGGAAGTTCGGCATGGGTGCGCTGCACTGCGATTCCAACACGCGTCAGTGCATGGCCACCTCGCACGTCGCCTACAAGCAAAGC
>JBJOPC010000058.1:0-4013 GCA_046050965.1 Verrucomicrobiota bacterium
ATCGCGTCGTCGCCGAGAAAAAAACTTTTCCGCAGTTCAATCCACGAACGGAGTTTCTTCAACCCGCCGACTTCGGAAAATTTCGCCGTCTCGAACTCGAACGACAACACGCCGTCGCGTCCAAGCAACTCATACTTCGCGCGCTGCACTTCGGGAATGTCGTCTTCGGTGATTGCGCCGTCGTTGCTGATGGCTTTGAGCGCGAGGCGTCGCGCGTCGCTGGCGGTGAGTCCGGCGAGATTGCGGACGAGCAGGTCGAGCGCTTTGTTCGTCGTGCTCACGTCGCGGCGGCCATGCTCCGCGCCCCACTCGGCAGCGGTGTTGATGACAATGCCGCGCAGTTCGTCCGGCGTGGGCAACGGAATTTTGAACTGCGCGGTGTAGGGTCGCAGTTCCTCCGGCACATTGAGCGTGCAGCCGACGAGCACCACGGTGGAGTAATGCCGCGCGTGGGTGAGCGCGATGTCCTTGAGCTGGCGGATGTGCATCGGCTCGGAAAAATACGGATGAAAATCCAGCAGCACGAACAGCGAGTTGTTCGAGGACGACTTGATGTATTCGAGGACGGACTGCGTTTTGTTCGCGACGTAGAGCGGTTGATCCGCCACGTCGAACGCCTGCAAACCTTCCGTGACCGACCAGCGAAACGCCTTGAGCTGGAGCTTGCGTCCCATCTCGCGCACGAGCTTCACGACCTGCGGTTCCTCGTTGCTCTCCACGACAATCAGCGGCGTGCGTGCGCGGATAATCGCTTCGAGGTCATGCAACGGGCTGGCGGTTTGCAAATCCGCCGACCGCGCGGAATGGAGCGGGATGGAATTCATTTGCGCGCGAGTCTGCGCTCGAAGGCCGCGAGGGTTTCCGGGCTGACGTGGTGTTCCATGCCTTCGGCATCCAGCTCGGCAGCTTTTTCGGAAACGCCGAGCGAACGCAGGAACGCCACGACAGTTTCGTGCCGCCGTTTGGATTCCGCCGCAAGTTTGCCGCCGGTGTCCGTGAGAAAAATCGCGCGGTAAGGCTGCGTGTTCACCAAGCCCGCCTGCCGCAAACGCAGCAACGTGCGGTTGACCGTGACGTGCGTGACGCCCAGCCGTTTGGCCAAGTCCACCACCCGCGCCTCGCCGAGCGTCGCCGACAAATCAGCGATGGCCTCGACGTAATCCTGCGCCGTTTCGCTCGCGCGGTCACGGCGCGAACGGCGCAGACTCTCCGCCTGCTGCGCCGAGGGGCGCGGACGGGCGGCGGTTTTCTTTTTCAGGAGGGACATAGCGGCGCACAGTGAACTCAACGCGGTTTTTCCCGTCGAGCCTAAAACTTGTAGCCTTGGCTACAATTGGCAGTTGACGGCGACGGCGGAAAAATGTAACCCATGCTACAAAGTTTCGCTGATGATAAACCTTTTCCAAAAAAATGCCGACGGGGACGCTGGCTGGCGCAAACCGTCGGCGCAGCCGTCGCTCGCCGAAGTGAACCAGACCATCGCCGTGCCGAAGGGTTTGGGGTTCTGGCGCAAGCTGCTGGCGTTCTCCGGGCCGGGCTACCTCGTCGCCGTCGGCTACATGGATCCCGGCAACTGGGCGACCGATCTCGCGGGCGGTTCGGCGTTCGGCTACACGCTGCTCTCGGTGATTTTGCTGTCGAACTTGATGGCGATTCTCCTGCAATCGCTCTGCGCGAAACTCGGCATTGTGACCGGCCGCGATTTGGCGCAGGCGTGTCGCGACCATTATTCCAAGCCCACCGCCATCGCGTTGTGGGTGCTGTGCGAAATTGCGATTTGCGCGTGCGACTTGGCGGAAGTCATCGGCTCGGCCATCGCGTTGAATTTGCTGTTTCACCTTCCGCTCGTGTGGGGCGTGTGCCTTACCGCCCTCGACGTGCTGGCGGTGATGTTTTTGCAGAACAAAGGATTTCGTTACCTCGAAGCGTTGGTCATCACGCTGATTGCGCTCATCGGCGGCTGTTTTCTTTTGGAAATTATTTTTGCGCGCCCGGAAATTGCCGCCGTGCTCGGTGGCTTTATGCCGAAAATGGAAATCATCAAGAATCCCGAAATGCTCTTCATCGCCATCGGCATTCTCGGTGCGACGGTCATGCCGCATAATCTCTACCTGCACTCCAGCATCGTGCAGACGCGCAAATACGAGCAGACGCGCGACGGCAAACGCGAGGCGATTAAGTTCGCCACGCTCGATTCCACCATCGCGCTCATGTTCGCGTTGTTCATCAACGCGGCGATTCTCATCGTGAGCGCGGCCACGTTTCACACGCGCGGGCAGACGGGCGTGGCGGAAATCCAAGACGCCTACCAACTGCTTTCGCCCACGCTCGGCGTCGGCGTGGCGAGCGTGTTGTTCGCGGTCGCGCTGCTCGCGTCCGGCCAAAACTCCACGCTCACCGGCACACTCGCGGGTCAAATCGTGATGGAAGGCTTCCTGAACATCCGCTTGCGCCCGTGGCTGCGGCGGCTCGTGACGCGCGGCATCGCGATTGTGCCGGCGGTCATCGTCACCGCGTTTTACGGCGAGGGCGGCACGGGAAAACTGCTCGTGTTCAGCCAGGTGATTTTGAGTTTGCAGCTCTCGTTTGCGGTGATCCCGCTCATCCTGTTCACGAGCGACCGCCGCAAGATGGGCGAGTTCGCCAATCCGCTGTGGATAAAAATTCTCGCGTGGCTGACAGCGGGAATCATCGTCGCACTCAACGCAAAATTCCTGTGGGACTTCGCCGCAAAGTTTTTTACGAAGTCTTGACGCGCTTGCCGAACGCGAACAAGCCCTGTGGCCTCGCAATCATCAGCACGATGATAAGCAGTGCGTAGATGATCATCCGATACTCCGCGAAGCCGCGCAAAAATTCCGGCAGCAGCGTCAGCAGCACCGCCGCGACGATGACGCCCGCCGTCCGCCCCATGCCGCCGAGAATCACCATCACCACGATGTCTATGGACTTCATGAAATCAAAGCCCGTGGGCGAGAGAAACTGTTTGTGGTGCGCGTAAAGTCCGCCCGCGATGCCCGCGCAGAACGCGCCCACCACGAACGCCGTGACCTTGTAGCGCACCGGATTCACGCCCATCGCGCTCGCCGCCACTTCGTCGTCGTGGACGGCGATGAAGCCGCGTCCGTAAGTGGAATTCACGAGACAGCCGACCACGAACACCGTCGCCGCCGCCAGCGCGAACGCCCAGAACAAATTCGTGTAACCGGGAATTCCCTTCAGCCCGCTCGCTGCGCCCACGCATTCCAAGTTCTGCAAAATTACGCGGATGATTTCGCCGAAGCCGAGCGTGACGATGGCGAGGTAATCGCCGCGCAACCGCAGCGACGGCACGCCCACCGCCAGCCCCGCGAGCGCCGCGCACAAACCGCCCGCGACCAGCGCGAGCGCGAACACCAGCCAAGTCCATTGCGGCGGCACGAGCTTGGAAAATTCAATCGTGATTTTGGCCGCCGCGTAACCGCCCACCGCCATGAAGCCCGCGTGGCCGAGCGAGAATTGCCCCGTGTGACCGTTGATGAGATTGAGACTGACCGCGAGAATGATGTTGATGCCCACATCCACCGCGAGGCCGAGATAGTAGCGGTTGAACTGCGCCGAAAAATACGACACCACCGCCGCCACGAGAATGGCTGCGAGCAGAAAACGTTTGGCGCCGGAGTGCATCACCGCCGGAGGTTAAGTGGACGCGCGACGAAAGGCGACGCAGACTTCGTGTCATAGACCCGCTCGGTGCAAACCGGGCGGGTTTTTTATTTAGCCACAGATGGACACAGATAAACACAGATGTTGAACCACGAAGGCACGAAGACACCAAGGCTGACCGCTGCCCCAAAGGGGCTGAAGCCTATAGCCCAGCGGTTGCGAGGCACGATCTACCCTGGTTAACCACCACATAAATTTCCCCAACCCTGAAAGGGTTGAAGCCACCACGCGACTGACGCCGATGCAACCCTTTCAGGGTTGAAATGATTGTGGACGATTAACCCAGGGTAGATCGTGCCTCGCAACCG
>JBJOPC010000059.1:0-9035 GCA_046050965.1 Verrucomicrobiota bacterium
GACGCCCACTTCGGCAGCACGTCGCGCCAGTGACCTTTCGGCTCGTTGCTGGCCGAGAGCATCACGAACGACGGATGATTGCCGTAGGCCTTGATGATGCGCTCGGTCTCCGCGTAGAGCATCGCCTCCATCGGCGAGCCGGGGTCGAACGTGTTCCACATGCCCGGCTCGATGTAGAGATAAAATCCGAGTTCATCGGCGGCGGCGAACGCGGCTTCCGGCGGACAGAACGAATGGAAACGCATGGAGTTCAAACCCCACTCTTTGCACGTTGAAAAAAGTTTCCGCCAATACGCCACGTCCGTCGGCGGATAACCGGTGAGCGGGAAATCGCCGCCGCTGTGCGTGCCGCGAATGTAGGTCGGGCGGCCGTTGATCTCGAAGTGTGTGCCGACGGCTTTGAATTCGCGAAGGCCAAAATGCACTCCAACTAAATTCTGTTTCCCCAACTCGACCACCAGCAAATAAATCTTTGGGTGAAATTCGTCCCAAATTTTGACGTCATCGTGCAAGAAAAGTTCTGTTTCAAACGTTCCGCCATTCATTGACCAATTAATTGGGAGATTTGTTCCCATCATGTGGTCTTTGGCTTCAAAGTGCCATGGAGCTACTACCATGTTCAGTTGGTTGCTTCCAGTCTGCCCAGTGAGGTTTCCGATCTTTCCTTTGATTACGACTGACTTGGTTTCGGCATTTGGAAAGACCTGAACATCTTCAATCCACACCGGACTCGTCGCAGTGAGTTTCATGTTGCCCACAATCCCATTCCAACTCTGCGCGAGCGAATCGGAAATACTGTGCGCGTCCGGGCGATACGGCAGGATCATCCGGTTGTCCACGCGCACGGTAAGCGTGTGCTTGCCGGGCTTGAGGCCGACGCCAAGTTCAAATTCATGCGGCGCGCAAAGCGAGTTGTTCGTGCCGACGAGTTGGTCGTCCATCCACAAGCGCGATTCCCAATGCGGACGTTCCAAAAACAAAACGACGCGCTTGCCCGCCCAGTCCGCCGGGATTTCGATGTCGCGCTGATACCACGCCGCGCCAAGATAATGCCGTGGCGGCTGGCAGACGAACGGCACTTTCACCGTGCCGGGCTTTGTGTAGTCCGTGTAGTCCGCGCGCTGAAACCAATTCTTGTCGTAGAGCGAAAGCACCCACGGCGTGTTCGTGGAAATCTCGTCGCCGTAACCTTGCGCCTGCAACGCGCCGGGCAACTGAATCTTGTCCGCGAGTTTTTTCGCGAACCACTTCTCGCCCACGCCCGCGTCCGCGCGGTCAAGCGCGAACCGCCATTCGCCCGCGAGCGGCAACAAGTCCGCCGCCGTCGCCACCAGTGCTGCGCTGAACCAGGCTAGGATAAAAATTTTCATGTCGAATCAGTTTTGCGTTGAGATTTCGCCGGGCAATTTCTCTGGCGAACGGCGCGACGGCAACTCTTTTGCAGGCGAAGGCAAAATGAATATTTGAGCCGTGCGCCGGTTCGCATATCTTCTGCACCGATTCCGGCCTCAATTTTGAACACCATGAAACACCATTTCACTGCTACTGCACTTTTCCGCATCACCCTGTTCTCGCTGCTGACGCTCGGCATAGTCGGTCGTGTCCACGCCGCCGATTCCGTCGAGCAGTGGGGCGTCTATGAAATCACGTTGCACGGGCCGACGAATGGGAATCCGTTTCTCGACGTGCGGTTCGCGGCGAAGTTTGCGCAGGGCTACGACTCGGTTGAAGTTCCCGGCTTCTACGATGGCGATGGAAATTATCGTGTGCGCTTCAGCCCGGAGAAAACTGGCGCGTGGAATTATGAAACCGTCAGCGGCACGGCGGAACTCAATGGCAAGACCGGCGAGTTCACGGTGACGAAACCGTCGGTGGGCAACCACGGCCCGGTGCGCGTGGCGAACACGTTCCACTTCGCCTACGCCGACGGCACGCCCTACAAAGAACTCGGCACGACATGCTACGTCTGGACGCATCAGCCGGAGGAATTGCAGGAACAGACGCTCAAGACACTCGCGGCGTCGCCGTTTAATAAGCTGCGGATGTGCGTGTTTCCGAAGCGCTACACTTGGAACACGAACGAGCCGACGATTTATCCGTTCGAGGGCAGGCCGCGCAATTTCGACCTCGCGCGTCCGAACACGAAATTCTTCCAGCACTTCGAGCAGCGCATCCTTGATCTGCAAAAGCTCGGCATCGAGGCGGACATCATTTTGCTGCATCCCTACGACGACGGCGCGTGGGGTTTCGACCGCATGACGCCGCTGGAGGACGATCGCTATTTGAAATATGTCGTCGCGCGGCTCGCGGCGTATCGCAACGTCTGGTGGTCGCTCGCCAACGAATACGATTTCATGAAATTCAAGACCGAGGACGACTGGGAGCGCATCGGCCAGCTTGTGTCGCGCGCCGACCCGTTCCATCGCCTGCTTGGGATTCACAACGGCAAAATTCTTTTCAACCAGACGCGCCCGTGGATCACGCACGCGAGCATCCAGAACGGCGCGGCGGTGCAAGACCCGAACATCGCGGGCATCTATCGCGACGCGTATCGCAAGCCGGTGGTCTATGACGAGGCGAAATACGAGGGCAACATCGCGAATCGCTGGGGACAGTTGACGCCGGAGGAACTTGTTTTTGAATTTTGGAATGCGACCGTTGCCGGCACTTACTGCGGCCACGGCGAAACCTACAAGAGCGACGACCAGATTCTCTGGTGGTCAAAAGGCGGCGTGTTGAAAGGTCAAAGCCCCGCGCGCCTCGCGTTTCTCAAAAAAGTTTTGGACGACGCGCCCGCCGAAGGCATCGAGCCGATTGACAAGTGGCAGAACCCGGAATACGGCGGCAAGCCGTCGGAATATTACCTCGTGTATCTCGGCAAGCAGACGCCGACGAGTTGGGAATTCAAAGTCCCGAAGCCGCCACAGGGCAAAGGTCAGCCGCCCGCCGACGGCATGAAGTTCACCGCCGAAGTCCTCGACACCTGGAACATGACCGTGACGCCTGTGGAAGGCGTGTTCACGCTGAAGAAGAAGGACAATTATTTCCACGCCGACAAGGACGGCCGCAGCATCACGCTGCCCGGCAAGCCTTACATGGCGATTCGAATCAAGCGGGTGAAGAACTAAGATGAATCATATTCTAAAAATCTTTCTTGTCGCATTGTTCGCCGCAATTTGTGGTTCGCTGAACGCGGAGACAATTTCCATCGTCATCGCTTCGAACGCCGCTCCGCGCGTGGAGTTTGGCGCGGAGAAAATTGTAGAAGCACTAAAGGCAGTGAAGCTGGAGGCAGCAATCGTGCATTCAGACGCTGCGCCCGGGCAGAAGATTCTGGTGAACCGCTGGCCGAATCACGACGCGGGGCGCGAAGGGTTTTCTTTTGCATTGGGCGGCAACAACGACGTTTCAATTTCTTCCAGCGACGACTCCGGTGCGCTCTATGGTTGTTTGGAATTGGCTAAGCGCATCCGTGCCGAAGGCAAGTTGCCGTTGATCGCCAACTTCTCCGACAAACCCGCCATGACCCTGCGAGGCACATGCGTCGGGATGCAGAAGACTTACATCCTGCCGGGGCGGAAGGTTTACGAGTATCCCTACACGCCAGAGTTGTTCCCGTGGTTTTACGACAAGACGCTCTGGCGCGAGTATCTCGACTCGCTCGTCGCGAACCGCATGAATACACTTTATCTCTGGAACGGCCATCCGTTCGCGTCACTGGTGAAGCTGAAAGATTATCCCGAGGCGGTGGAAGTTTCGCCCGAAGTTTTCGCGCAGAACGTCGAGATGTTTCACTGGCTTACGACTGAGTGCGACAAGCGCGGCATCTGGCTCGTGCAGATGTTCTACAATATTTTCCTGCCGAAACCGCTCGCCGAGAAGCACGGCATTTCCACGCAACTCGCCGCGCCCACGCCGCTGGCATCGGACTACACGCGCAAGTCCATCGCGGAATTCGTGAAGCAATATCCGAACGTCGGCCTGATGGTCTGCCTCGGCGAGGCGTTACAAGGCACGGAGAATCAAATTAACTGGGCCACGAACACGATTTTGCCCGGCGTGCTCGACGGGATGCGCGCTGCCGGACTCAAGGAGCAGCCGCCGGTCGTCATCCGCACACACGCGATGGACGCGGAGAAAATCATGCCCGCGTGTTTCACCGTGTATTCCAACCTGTTCACCGAAACGAAATACAACGGCGAATCGCTTACCACCTACGAGCCGCGCGGCAAGGCGCAGGCCACGCACCTCGCGATGGCGAAGCTCGGGCCGCATCTGGTGAACGTCCACATCCTCTCGAACCTCGAACCGTTCCGTTATGGCGCGACGGAGTTCATCCGCAAATCCATGCTGGCATCACGCGACCGGCTGGGCGCGAGCGGGCTGCATCTGTATCCGCTGGCGTATTGGAACTGGCCTTACTCGCCGGACATTGCCGACCCGCCGCTCAAGCAATGGGAGCGCGATTGGATTTGGTTCGAGGCTTGGGCGCGCTACGCGTGGAATCCCGATGTGCCTGCGGCGGAAGACCGCGCTTACTGGATTTCACGACTCGGAGAATTTTACGGCTGCGATACCAACGCCGCTGGCAAAATTCTCGACGCCTACAACGACGCGGGCGAAGTCGCTCCGATGTTGATTCGCCGTTTCGGAATTACCGAAGGCAATCGCCAGACGCTCTCGCTCGGCATGACGCTCGATCAACTCGTGAATCCGAAAAAGTCCGGTGCAGTCGAGGAACTCTGGCTCTCGCAAGCGCCGCCGGGCGAGCGGCTCGATGAATTCGTGGAACGCGAGCACACCAAATTGCCGCACGTCGGCGAGACGCCCGCGTCCATCGTGAGCGATGCCAACCGTTTTGCCGCCGCCGCGCAAACCGCACTCGCGGATGTCGCGCCCGACGTGACGCGCAACCGTGACGAGTTTGCGCGGCTGACGAACGACGTGACTTGCCTTGCCACGCTCGCGAATTTTTTCGCGGTGAAAGTTTCCGTCGCTGGCTCGCTGCTCTTGAATGGGCGCGGCACGAACGATCTTGCGGACGAGGCGCAAGTGAACGGGCTGGAATCATCCGTCGCCACATTCGCGCGGCTCGCGCAACTGACGGAAAAAACTTATCACTTCGCCAACTCCATGCAGACCGGGCATCGCAAGATTCCGTTTGGCGGCGCAGCGAATGGCGTCGGCACGAACTATCACTGGACGCAGGTGTTGCCACTTTACGAAAAAGAGCTAGCGGATTTTCGCGCGCAACTGGCGGAGCTGAAAACTCCCAAAACGAATTCAGCCGAAACCCAAACGAGCGCGCCGACGAACGCTTGGCCATCCGCCCAATTCAAACTCATCAGCACGAACGCAGAAATTTACACGGTCGAACCGGGCGCGCGTCCGTTCGCCGACCGCAAATACACCATCGCGCAACTCGCGCCAGAGTTGCGTGGACTCACCGGCATTCGTTTCTCACACGAGACGGCGAAGAGCGGACGCTACGCGCCGGTGGAATTTGAAGTCACCGAACCTGTGCGCGTGCTGGTCGGTTATTTCCAGAGCGAGCGCGACCAGTGGCTGCAAGTTCCCAACCTCGATTTTGCCTCGCACGCCGACGAGCGCGGCGGACTGGAGCTAGTGCTGCGTCGCGCGGCGGTGATTGACGAATGTCCGCCGGTGAACGTCCACGCGTTCCGTTACGAAGCGGGGCGAAACAAACTCGAACTCATCGGCAAGGGCAGCTTCGTGGTGCTAGGCGTCGTGCCGCAGACCGCGACGCTCACCAAGCGCGATGCGCAGCTGGAGGCCAAGTGATTCATTACCGCGCTCGAAGATAAAATACTGCTTGAATCATTGATTTGGACTGCGGCGACACGTCGCCGCTTTGTAACTGTGAGACAGGTCTCCCAGTTCCAAAGCGCGGTCAGGCTCGCGCACTCCAAAATATCCATTTTAACTCCGCGCACTTGTGCTACTGTTTTCGCGCATGATTCCCGTTCCATTTCTTTTTCGCCCAGCCGCGCTTGGCCGGATATACGCGCCCATATTTGCACTTCTGTTGTGCCTGTTCACGCCGCTGGCCCACGCGCAGGAAATCAAGGTGGACATCAGCAACACGGGTCGCCCGCTCTCGGAAGGTTGGGATCCGGCTTACACGGCGTGGAACACCAATCAAAACTGGTTTGCTGGCGGCGACGTCACCGCGAACACTTTCAGCGGCGTGACGGTTACGCTGCGGCGCGTTGGTTCTGTCGGCACGGCGTTGCAGCCGAATTATTGGAAAGCTGGCGTGCAAGCCACGGCCTACAACGTGAAGCTCACCGCCGACGGCATCAAAATCGCGAACGGCGACACGGGTGCGCAAATGGAGATGCGGCTCTCCGGCCTCGCGGCTGGCTCGCACACGGTGCTCACCTATCACAACATCTGGGATTCGCTCCCAGCAGGTTCGTTCGCGCCGTTGGATTTGTCCGTGGACGGCGTCTTGGCCGTGACCAATCTCGTGATGTCCATGCGCGTGACGAACAACGCGGCAGCCACCACCGCTTACCTGACCGTCAACGCCGTCGCCGGGCAAGACGTGGTGATTCTCATGGCAGCGGAAAC
The DNA here is from genome assembly GCA_046050965.1 of Verrucomicrobiota bacterium. GTDB lineage: Bacteria > Verrucomicrobiota > Verrucomicrobiia > Limisphaerales > JAFMIX01 > JAFMIX01. The sequence goes on from JBJOPC010000059.1 coordinate 6,595, forward strand.
GAACAACGCCGCGTGGACAACCAAGAATGTTTATCTCAACGGCTTTGAAATTGACACGGCCAACTCCACGCTGAAAGCCGTCTCGCCGACGCCGGGAAATTTGGATGAGCATGTGGACGGCGACAACAAAACCGTGCCGCTCCGCTGGACGGGCGCGGGTTCAGCGGTGTCGCACAATGTTTTTTTTGGCACGGACAGCAACGCGGTGAAAAACGCCACGACGGCGTCGCTGCAATTCAAAGGCAACCAGACCGGGACCAATTACACCGCGACGAACATCAGCAGTCTGCTCACTTATTTCTGGCGTGTGGACGAAATCAACGCGTTGAGCAACGTGACCAAAGGCGACTTGTGGATTTTCCGTCCGCGGCATCTGGCGTTTCCGGGCGCGGAAGGTTACGGACGTTTCGCGCGCGGCGGACGCGGCGGCATCGTCGTGGAAGTTTCCAACACGAACAACAGCGGCGCGGGCAGTTTGCGCGACGCGCTCACCGGCAATTACGGCCCGCGCACCGTTGTATTTACCGTGTCCGGTTTGTTCACGATTGATTCCGACGTGATCATCGGCAACAACACGCCCTACATCACGCTCGCCGGTCAGACTGCGCCCGGCAAAGGCATCTGCGTCCGCAAATATCAGTTTGGCGTCAGCGGCGGGCGCGACCTCATCATCCGCCATGTGCGCTCGCGTCCGGGAAATATTTCCGGCACCACACTCAACGGCTCCGGTTTGTCTGGCAGCGACAATTGCATCATGGATCACGTCTCGATTAGCTGGGGCATTGACGAAGAATTGAGCACGCGCTCGTCGAAAAATATCACATTCCAACGCTCGCTCATTTCCGAAGCGCTCAACATCGCCGGGCATCAAAATTATCCGGCGGGAACCGCGCATGGTTACGCCGCGAGCGTCGGCGGCGACATCGCCAGCCTGCACCACAATTTGCTCGCGCATAACGAAGGCCGCAATTGGAGCCTCGCCGGCGGCCTCGACGGCGGCGGTTACTACTCTGGGCGTTTGGATGTTTTCAACAACGTCGTCTACAACTGGGGTCATCGCACCACCGACGGCGGCGCGATGCAGGTGAATTTCGTGAACAACTTTTACAAACCCGGCGCCGCCATCGCCATCACCGTCGCGCTCAACGCGCAATACGGCGGTTTCCCCGGTTACCAACAATATTATTTCGACGGCAACATCATGCCTGGCTACTGGGGCACGAACAACGAAACTGCCGGACGCACCCAGTCCACCGAGACCGGCGGCACGTTACCCGCCAATTCTACCCCGCCCTACAGCGCGTGGGTCACGAACGCCTTCTTCCCCAGCTACGCCACCGTCCAGCCCGTCACCAATGCCTACGAACACGTCCTCTCCGATGTCGGCTGCACCCAACCGGCGATTGACGACCACGACCTCCGCGTGATCCGCGAGACGCTCAACGGCACTTACACTTACACCGGCACCGGACCTTACGGCGGTTCGCCCGGCTTGCCCAACTCGCAAGACGACGTCGGCGGCTGGGACAATTATCCCAACGTCACGCGCGCCGCGAACTACGACTCCGACCACGACGGTTTGCCCGATTGGTGGGAACAAATCATCGGCACAAATCCCAATTCGCCCGCAAATAATTTCGCTGATAGCAACGCCGACCCCGACGGCGACGAATACACCAACCTCGAAGATTACTTGAACTGGCTCGCCGCGCCGCACACCGACTGCCCGACGAATTCGTTCGTGGACATTGACCTCCACCTGCTCGCGCGCGGGCTGACGAACAACGCGCCGACGTTCAGCGTCTCCGGCGCGACCAACGGCTCTGTCACGCTGCTCACGAATCGCATCGCGCGCTTCACGCCGAACGTCGGCACAAACGCGCTTGGCAAATTCAATTTCTCCGTCACCGATTCCATCGGCGTCGTGCTGACCAACACCATCGGCATCCACATCACCACGGCGAGCGCGCCCGCCAACACCGCACCTGTGCTGCCCGCGATTTCCAACCGCACCGTCAACGTCGGCGCGACCATGAACTTCACTAACTCCGCCACCGATGCCGAAGGCGGCGCGCTCACCTACACGCTGCCGTTCGCGCCCACGAACGCCACGCTCGACGCGAGCAGCGGTGCGCTCAACTGGCGTCCGTCCGTCACTTACGCCAATTCCACGAATTTTTTTGCCATCGTCGTCACGGACAATGGCGGGTTATCCGCCACGCAAAACTTCAGCGTCCTCGTCAACCCACTCACCGCGCCCAGCGTCGCCGCACCTTCGTTCAATGGCACTCAACTCAACTTCACCGTCACCGGCCAAGTCGGCCCCGACTACGCACTGCAAACTTCCAGCAACCTCGCCACGTGGAGCACCCTCTTCATTACGAACTCTCCGCCTGCGACGTTCAACTGGAGCGACACGAACAGCGACCCGCTCCGTTTCT
>JBJOPC010000060.1:0-8310 GCA_046050965.1 Verrucomicrobiota bacterium
GTGGACAAGAGCGCAACTCGCCGAGCCGAAGCTTGGCGGCGTCGAAAAGCTCTTCAGCCATCTGTTTGGGTTTGGTGAACATTTGGTTCAAAGTTAAGTGGCTGGCATCTGATCTGACCAAATCTCAATTGCCTGAAATAAAGCATCGAGGCAAAGCTCGCTGTCAACCAAGCCAGTTCTCGTCTCGGCGAGATGGTGTAGAAACTCGACAACCACGCGGCGTTGCTTCGGTGTGCAGGCTAAATATCTGGAATTACGGCGTCCATCCGAACAGAGGTAAAAAAACAACTGGCCACCATACCAACCATAAAAATCGTCGGGCGCGGCCAGCGTGAGCCGAACCAGTGCAGGCAAATAGTATGCGAAACCTTCTGGAGAAATGAAACACATGGAACCACTGGGCGAGCCGACATCTTTGATGTTCAGCGTGTGAATGTCCCGCGCGCGGAAAAGCTCGTCCATCTCTGCGCACTCCTCGCAATGCGTGTAGTCTGTGAAATGCTCTGGACGGCGGCATCCAGCAAACGCCTGCTGGACTCTCTGAAGTATGTCGGCATCGGATGACATGGTGCGAAGTTACTTATCAATCGGGTGGCGGCATCTGTCGCAGCAAGAAATCGTAGAACACTCGCCACCAGCCGACGGTATTCTCGTAGCGCGGTTGGACGAGATTCGCGACCAGTGCGGTCGCGCCGCCGCAAACCAACGCAACCCAAAACCAAGTGCCTCCAGCGAGGAAAGGCAAAACACCGACCGATGCCAGCGTGCCGCAAAGTAGACCAGAAACCGCGAGCGCGAGCGCATAAATGGACCAGCTAATCCGGTCATTCGGAGGCTCAGGCGCATCTGGATGTTTTGCGGACATATGCGACGTGATCATTTTACCTGTGCAACTAAGTGCTGAATGACCCACGGATGAATGAAGGTCTTCAAGAGCCGCAATCCGAAAACTCCGATGCCTGTGCCCAGTGCCATGCCCGCAAGCCCGTAGACGTAGATTTCTGGCGGCAACTCAGGCCACAGGACTTCGGCGATGACCATTGCAATCAAACCACCAAAGAGCGGCGCGACGCCAATCCAAAGGTAGTGGCGGAACAGAGTGTCTAGACCGCGTAGAAATCTAAGGCTCATAGAAGTCCCAAAAATAAGATGAGCGTAGATTTCATGGCTCGGAAATGACGCCTAACATTGAATTGAACGGCAAATTCGCAGCTGACTACTTTTCACGGCGCGGACTTTCTGCCCAGCCAAGTTTTTTGTCCAGCGGTTTTCCGTTCCTCCCGCGCCTTTGTCCCGCAGGGACGCCTGAAAATAGCCCGGCGTTTCAACGCCGGGAACGAATCAGGGGCGATGAGTTCCGAAGGAACGGCTGAAGTGGTTGAATATTTTCAGCCGTCCCTGCGGGACTCGCATCGTGTGTCCGCAACCCGGCGTTGAAACGCCGGGCTATGGTCAGTTGTTCCTACGGAACGCGGCAATCGCCTCGCGCCACCAAATGTCTCACGCAAAGAGCGCAAAGGACGCAACGTCCGAGGAACTGTTCCCCTAAAACCTTTGCGTCCTTCGCGCCCTTTGCGTGAGGCAATTTTTATTTCCCCGCGTTCGGCTTGAGACTTTTCCACGCCTTCAGCGGCAGCAAGCCCAGCACGATGAGCGCGGCTTGGCTCGCCACGAAGATGAGCAGCCAGCGGAACGCCGCGTCCGTGAACCCGTAGCTGTGCAGCCCGATGCCCAGCATGTTCACGCCAAACCACGACCACGCCGTCACCACGTTGCCGAAGATGGCCATGCACATCAGCCCGCGTTCGCGCACGAGGCCGCCCCAGCGCGCGTGCAGGATGAGCGCGTTCCACAGCACGATGATGAGCGCGCCGTTTTCCTTCACGTCCCAACCCCAGAACCGTCCCCACGATTGATCCGCCCAGATGCCGCCCAGCACCGTGCCGACGAAGCTGAACAACGTGGCGAAACAAACGATGCCATAGACCATGCGCGTCAAACTTTTCGCCGTCGCTTCGGAAAGTGTCTTCGTGAAAACGCCGCGCACGAGATAAACCATCGCGAGGAAACCCGCCACGAACGTGCTCGCGTAACCAAGCGTGACGACGACGACGTGCGTGGCGAGCCAGAAATTGGTGTCCAGCACGGCGCGCATCATTTCCATCGTGTCGCCGCCGAGCGCGAGGTTGTGCGCGATGACGAGCGTGATAAAACCCATCGCCGCCGCCACGACTGCGCCGATGCCGTCCTTGTAAAATTTTTCCAAAACCATGCCGAGGATGACCGCGCCCCAGCCGATGAAGATGGCCGAGGAATAAAGGTTCGTCACCGGCGGACGCCCTTCGAGCCACATGCGGAAAATCAAACCGCTCGTGTGGACGACGAACGCCAGCGGAATCAACATCGCCGCTGAGCGTCGCAGCCAGTCGGAGAGATTGAACCACGACGCACACGCCAGCAGGAACGCGACGATGTAGATGATCATCGCTTTGTAAAAAGGCTCGAAGGCGTTGTAGAAAAACTCGCGGCGCGACTTGGTGAGTTGCGTGGCGAAATTTCCCGCGAGCGAACTGCGGTAGTCGGTCACGGTTTGGTTGAAGGCGTTCACGTCGTTCGCGCGGTAAGCCGCCGCGAGTTTCGCATAGCTCGTGAGCGCGGCGTCCGCAGCGGGCGACGTTTCCGCGCCGACGAGATATTCCGCCACGCGCTTCCAATCATCCGCGTGCGCGCCCGGCAAAATCACCGGCGACTCGAACTGTCCGCTGAACCATTCCAGCGCGTCGGCATTGTAGGGTTTGCCATCGCGCATCGCTGCGTAAGCCGCGCGTCCGGCGTCCACTTGCTGCTGATACGTCACGAGCGACGCGCCCACGTTGCCAGTCGCCGCCGGGCCGAAACAGTTTTTCGCCGACTCATAAACGCGGCGCGCGTTCCAGAGTTTCACCACGGCTTGGTCAAAGGGATTGCGGTGCGAGGACTCGACGGCGTTGGCGCGCTCCGCTTCGCGGCGCAACTCGGCGAGCTTGGGCGCGATTTGATTCCACGCGTAATGTTTGCCGTCGGATTTTTCCCCCAAATCTTTCGCGGGCAAATTGAGCAAGCTGATGAGTTCAGGATGATCCACGCGGAACACGGGCAATTCATCCGCCGACTCCGGCTTCAGCGCGGTTTCCAACAGCCATTCAGTCGCGGACAAAATTTTCGGATGATCGCTCCACGGCTGGAGGTTCGCGCTGGCCTTGCCGCGCAATTGCAGCAGCGAATTGCGCGCAAACGAATCCAGCGGCTGAAACCGTCCGCCCGCGACGACGGGCAACTTGCCAAACTCCTGCACCGCGAGCGCGCCGGGTTTGTCCGTCGGCATCCGCAGCGAACCGAGAATCCACAGCGCGAAGACGCCGGTGATGATGAGTGGTAAAAACTTTTTCATGTCGTCCTCCGTTTTTTGATGAAGCCGACCAAGTGCATCAAGAATTGAATCACCAGCCCGCCACCGACAAGCGCGCAGCCGACGTAAGGCGTGAGCCAGCTCGGATTGCGCACGACTTGCAGCGCGCTTGTGCCACGGCTTTCGTCCATCTGGTCGCGACCCATCTGGAATTGGAAGAATGTCAGCCCGCCGTAGCGCAGCGGGTTGTTCATGAAAATGTCCACCTCGCGCGATTCATGCGTGACGGGGTTTTCAATCCGCACACGGCTCTGGAAATTTTTCGGCACATCCGTGCCGCGATAAACTTCGTGTGTGGTCTTCAGCAACTGCACGGAGAACGGATGATAAATCCGCTCGAACCGTAGCGCGATGCGCCAATTTAGTTTATCGAGTTCTAGCAATTGTTCATCAAGGTTCGGCTGCACGAGCCAAGTGCCGAGCGAACCTTGCGGCGTGTAAAGCTCCAGCACGGCGGCGGGTTCGTTCACGTCGTCCATCTTTTTGGTCGCGGCTTGCGGAATCAGCGTGACCTTCGGGCCGACGCCTTGCGAGGCGGGCGGTTCGCCTTTGTCCATCATCGGCGCGCGACGGCGCACGGCGGAGTTCACATAAAAATCTCGGACGTGAATGGTGAACGGTAGTTTTGGCAACGTGATTTCGCCGCGCTGCGCCAACAGTGATTGCGGAATGGCGATGACATTTTCGTGGTCGCCCGCGTCGCTCACGAACACGAGTTCGGCCTTGCCCTGCTTGACGGAATAGTTGCGCGTCTCGCCTTCGGCAAAGCTCATCACGGATTCGTGCGAGAGCAAATCGGTGGCGAGTTGCCCGGCGAGCAGGAGGATGATGCCGAAGTGCGCGAGGTTGATGCCGAGTTTTTTCCAAGTGAGCGAAAACCGCGCGAGGTGCGCCGCGACGAGGTTCACGAGCAGCAACGTGCCGACGAGATAACCGCCGGGCAGAAACGGAATTTTGAAACCGCCGTCGCGCGCTGTCCACCAGATGAAGAAGCTGCGAAACCACCGCGCTTGGGCGTCGTAAAGACCTTCGTTGACCTGCGCGATGGTGCCGCAGAACACGATGGTGATAGCGAACGCCAGCAGCACGACGGTGAGCCGCAGCGAGGTGAGAATTTTGACGAGGCGCGTGAGCATGGGGTTAGAATTTCAGCGATTTGAGGAACGCGGTGAAATTTTCTTTCTCGCTGGCGACGGCGGCGGCTTCACCCTTGAGCTTGAAGAACCACGTTGCGCCATCGCGCGGCAAAATTGCGCCGATGAGTCGTTCGCTGACACCGCTCGCGTCCGCGATTTGCGCTGCGCCGCCGCCGGTCTCGGCGGGCGTGAGCGCGCTGGTGAGTTCGCCCGCCGCGATGGGCGCGAGGCCGAGTTGCCCACGCCAGCGATTCACGTTGGCGAGTGCGCCGCCGACGTCGCCGGGAAACGAGCTGACGGTGAGCGTCGCTTTGCCGCCCGCGACGCTGAACGCAGCAAGTTGCATTTGGCCAGGTGCTTGCGTCTGCCAACTCGCGGGCGCGCTCCACTGCGGCAGACCGCTGCCGGCTTCGGAAACCGGCGCGGACGCAGCGGCAACGGGTGCTGGCGCAGTCGCGCGGGCTTCGGGGAACGAAACGTCTTTGAGAAAATCCGTGAAGGAATTTTTCTGCGACGCGACAAATTTTTCTTCGCCGGTCATTTTGAAAAACCAACTCACGCCGTCGCGCACAAGCATGGCGACGAGGATGCGGCCTTTGGCTTTGCCTTCGATGATCGGCGCGTCGCTCGCCATGTCGAAGATTTTTCCCGGCGCGCTGCTGATGGTCACGGGCGTGGCGAGCTTATCCACTTCGGCGGCGGCGACGGTGGGCAGTTGCATCTGTTGCCGCCACATATTTACGAGTTCAACTTCCTGACCGGACAGCGGCAGCGGAATGACCGCGACTTCAGCCACGTCGTTGCCGACCTCGACGGCAAAGCTCGCCGCGCGCATCGCGCTCGACAGTTTTTCCGTCCAGCCAGTGGGAAGTTTCGTCCAAGAAATTTTTGGTGTCGGCGGGAGTTCGGCCTGCGCGCCGCCCATCGCGGGGTGACCGGTGGGCAAAGCGGTTTGCGCGGCGGGCGCGGCGGCGATTTCCTTGGGCGTGGAATATTCGCGCACGGCGTCGCGCTTGCAGCCCGCGATCGCGAGCAGGAACAAACTGGAAACCGCGAGCAGCGAGCGAGAACGAAGGTCAATTTTCACGTCAGCATTAAACCGTTTCACGCACGCGAGGGCAAGCCAGCGAAACAGCGGCGGGAAATTTTTATCCGCGAATTCCGCAAAGGGACGCGAATTATTTTTAAGAACTCGTGCGGCTGGAGTTTTCTGGTTCGCGCAAATTCGCGAAATTCGCGGATTAATTTTTCGGCAGAGCTTTTTGAAACTCCGCGAGGTGGTCGGCGAAGGTGGCGGGCGCGAAGTCCGGCAGCGATTGGACGTCGGCGAAAAGTTTTTTCAGGGGCGCGCGTAGTTGCTCGGCGGCTTTCGCGTCGGGTAGGGTGAGCGTCAGGCGGTCGAGCGCGAGCACGAGGCACTCGGCTTCACAGCCTCGAACCTCATTGGATATTGGCCGATTCTGACTGATAAAATCTGATGCCGCCAACTGCTTCAAGCAATTCATCGTCAAAGCTGGTGTCCACTCAAGCGACGCGATTACGCGGCTAAATTGTTCACTCCATTTCTGCACCGGCGCATATCCCCCAACTGGCGCGGCTGGCCAAGTTTTATCCGAGCTTGCAGCGATGGTCAGCATCCTCAATAAACCAATCCAGCGATTGCCTTGATTACCTTGCACCGCATTTTGCTTTGCGAGTTGCCAGCTCATTTCTCGCAACGCCACCGCCTGCCCGACGAGCCACGCCTGTGCGCCATTCCAGTTCGTCGTCTCTTGCCAGTGTTTAGGCTGCGTCACGCATTGGCCGTCGAGTTCGAAGATGAGTTCGGGATGGCCGGCGGCGAGGATGTCGGCGTCCACGTTCTGGTGGCAGGCTACGCAGGTGTTGGCGCGGACGTAAAGGTTCTTCAGGTCGCGCATCCCGGCGTGGACGCGATCGGCGTGCGTGTAATCCTTGCGCGTGTGCGAACGAATCCAGTTCTCTGCCGGGCCGTGGCAGTTCTCGCACGAGACGCCGTCGGAAATCTTCACGGCCTTGTCGAGTCGCTCGGCGGGGACGGTCTGCATCGGCGCGTGGCAGACGGTGCAGCGCGCGGCTTGCGTAGGATTGCCGAGCTTCAATGTCTCCGCGATGCGCTCGCTGCGCGCGGTGGTAAGCGTGGCGAACGGGCGTTCGTGGTGGACATCGTATTTCGCCCAGACGGTGTATTGGCGGCTTTTGTCGTCCGCGCCGGCGTGGCAACCGCTCGTGGCGCAGCTTTGCGCGCCAAGAAATTTGGGAGCTTCCTCGGCGTGGAGTTGCAACGCGCAAACGGCAATCACCGCAGAGGCGCAGAGACGCAGAGTTAATCGGTTGCCGAGCACGGGGACTTGTTATAGCGTTTTTTCCGCCGATGCAACCCATAAGCGACAAGCTGGAGTCTGGTGAGCAGCTTTCCACGGAGCAGTTGCTGACCTACCTGCCGTCGCTCAAGGAAGTCCCCGCCGCACAACTCAAGTGGGCCGAAGGCGCGGCGGTGCTCCATCGCTACAAGCGCGGCGATTACGTCTGCCGCGAAGGCGAGTTCGGCTCGACGGCGTTCTACGTCGTGTCCGGCAGTGTGGACATTTTTATCGCGAGCCAAATCGCGCACGTCAAAACCCATTCCGGCGGCAACACCGGCTTTCTCGGACGCGGCGTCGCGCGGATGAAAAGTTTTCTCGTCAGCGAAAAAGAAGAGAAGCGCGACGGCAAAACCCGCACGTTCATTCCCATCGATGCGTCGGTAGATTTGTCTATAACCAAACCGCTCGCGCAGCTCGGCGCGGGCGAACTTTTCGGCGAGATGACGTGTCGCACGTTCTCGCCGCGCTCGGCCACCGTGCGCGCGTCCGAGGACTGCGTCGTCGTGGAATTTCTGCGCGTCGTGCTGGATATGTTGATGGGCTCGCGCGCGATCGACGCCGTCACCAAGGCCGGCACGCGCGTGAAAGTGCCGACCTTCAAAGGCACGTCGTTCAAGGCCGAGATGGACAAGAAATATCGCGACCGCTCGCTCGCGAACCATCTGCGCTCCGTGCCGCTGTTCAGTTCGCTCGACGAATTCTTCATGGACCGCCTCAAGCAGAACGTCGAGCTCGTCTCGTTCGACAAAGGCGAGGCCATCTGCAAGCAAGGTGACGCGGCGGACGCTTTTTATCTCATCCGGCAGGGTATGGTGAAAGTTTCCCAATCACTTGCCGGTGGCGAAATGGTGCGCACCTATTTGAGTCGTGGCGATTACTTCGGCGAGATCGGCTTGCTGAAAAATCAGCCGCGCGGCGCGACCTGTTCCGCGCTCGACCGCGTGGACGTTGTCCGCATCAAAGCCGCCGAGTTCAACGCGATGCTGGAGAATTTCCCCGACGTGCGCGCCACGCTCACGCAAGTCGCCGACGCGCGCATCAAGGCGGGCGAACAATCCAAGCTGCCCGTCGGCCTCAACATGGACGAGTTCCTCGACCAGGGATTGTTCGAGGCGCAGAACCTGTTGCTCATTGACCTTGACCGCTGCGTGCGCTGCGACCTTTGCGTGCGCGCCTGCGCCGACGCCCACGACGGCGTCACGCGCCTGCTGCGCGACGGCTTGCGCTACGACAAATATCTCGTCGCCACCGCCTGCCGCACCTGCCGCGACCCGTTGTGCATGACGCAATGCCCCGTCAGCTCCATCCGCCGCAAGGACAACCTCGAGATCATCATCGAGGA
>JBJOPC010000061.1:0-3234 GCA_046050965.1 Verrucomicrobiota bacterium
GCCGCGCCGTCCAGCGGCAGCTCAACCGTCTGACCGATGATCGAGGAATAAACCATCGCGTTCGCCAGCTCCACCGAATGGATTCCTTCCGCGCCCGGCGCGAGTAACGGCGCGCCGTCGAGGATCGCGTCTGCGAAATTTTGCATCAGCGCGGCGTGAGGCGCGGCGATTTCGTCGAACGGGATTGTCTCCGTGCGCGTCTCCATTTTGGCGAACGCTTCCTTCGCCGTGCGGCTGAACTCCTGCGCGTCCACCGCGTTGCGCGTGAGCGTGAGTTGGTTGTTTTCCAAAACCAAGCGTCCGAGCGAGCCGGCGATTTCCAAGCGGTTCGTTCCCGGCGCTTCGCCCGTGCTGGTGATGAATGCGCCCGTCGCGCCGTCCGCCCATTCGAGATACGCCGTCGCGTTGTCCTCCGCCTCGATGTCGTGGAAGCGTCCGAACTGGCAGAAGCCGCGCACGCGCTCGGGTTGGCCGCAAAGCCACGTCATCATGTCCAGATTGTGCAACGCCTGGTTGAGCAAAACGCCGCCGCCCTCGCCCGCCCACGTCGCGCGCCAGTCGCTGCTGCGGTAATACGCCTCGCTGCGAAACCAATCCGTCGTGATCCAGTTCACGCGCGAAATCTTTCCCAGCGCGCCGTCGGAAAGCAGCGCGCGCATCTTTTGAAAGCACGGCTCGGCGCGCTTCTGGAACATGGCGGCGAACATCAGGCGCGGAAACTTTTGCGCTGCGGCCACGAGCTTTTCCGCGTCGGCCTTGTGCGGCGCGAGCGGTTTCTCCACGAGCACGTGCAAACCCGCCGCGAACGCCGCGCGTGCGATCTCCAGATGCGACGTGTGTGGCGTGGCGATGAGCAGGGCGTCAATCGCGCCGGAATGAATCATCGCGCCCGCGTTGGGAAAAGTTTTCACGCCGCGCGCCGCGAACGCCGCGAGCTTTTCCGCCGAAGAGCTGGCCACGGCGGCGAGCGTGGCGCGCGCGGCCTTCCCGGCGAGCAGGGATTCGGCGTGTTGTTTGCCGATGAGGCCGAGGCCGACGATGCCGAAGCGGACGGATTGCATGGGAATCAATTTAATTGAGCCGCGCGGAAATCAAAGCATCAACCGCGTGAACAGCGGCGCGAGCACGAGCGCGGGCAGGTAGTCGGCCATCTCAATCTTGCGGATTTCCAGAATCATCAGGCCGATGAACACGATGAGCAAACCATCCGCGAGCAGCACGGAGTCGAGCAAGCCACGCTGTTCGAGAAATGGCCGAGCGTATTGCGCGCACACGAGCGTGACCGTGCCTTGATACACGAACACCGGCAGCGCGGTGAGTGCGACGCTCCAGCGGAACATCGCGGCGAAACCCAGCGCAGCCAAGCCTTCCATCACGGCCTTGATGACGAGCGGTTCAAAATGGTCGCCCAACCCGTCTGCCACCGAGCCGAGCGCGGCGAGCGGCGCGGCGCAGAATAGGATGGCGCAGGTGTTGAAGCCGTCGCTCCACGCGGGCGTCTGCCCGGCGGAGACGCGCGCGACGGTCTTGCGGGCGGACTGGCCGAGGCGGTTGGAAATTTTTTGCAGGCCGAGGAGTTTCCCCGCGCCGCGCCCGAGCATGAGCGCGAGGAAGACGACGAATGTCTGCTTGAGCACGTGCGCGAACTCGCCGTTCAACGCCAGCCACACGAGGCGGAAGCCGGTGAAGATGGCCGCCGCGCCGAGGAGGAGCTTGAGATAATTCTGCGTGGCGGTGGACGGACGCCGGGCCGACGCGAGGCCGAAGAGACAGCCGAAGGCGATGGCGGCGGCGTTGATAATCGTTCCAAGCATCGGGCGGAGGATAAGTCCAATGGCCAAAGTCTAAAGTCCAAAGTCGTGCAGAATGTCGTGCTGATTTTCTCCCTCTCCTCCCGCAAGGAGGAGAGGGTCGGGGTGAGGAGGCCGTGGTATTGAAACCCGGAGCGTTCCGTCAGGCCGAAAACGAATTCCCCTCACCCTGGCCCTCTCCCCGCTTGGGCGGGGAGAGGGAATCTATCGGTAAGGATGAGGATGCCTTTGATAAGCAATTTAGGTAGGGCGCGTCACTCCGTGCGCGCCGCGGCTTGTCAACCCACGCGTCCGGCGGGCAGAGGACTGCCCGCCCTACCAGTTTGGCCGCATGGTTTGTCAAAGGCGCAATCTTCCATCAAACGCAAAGGGGCGCGGGTGAAACGAACTGTTCTTCAATACCAGAACACGGCGCGACCGGATGGCTCGGCATACATCGCCTTCATTTCCAGAAAGCGTCGCCAGCCGACGTGGTTGTCGAGGAACAGAATGTTGCCGCCTGCGGGTTGCTTTTTGTTCATGTGCGCCGGGCGATAATATCCAGTGGGCACGTTGGCTGATGGGATGCCGGTGAGGAAATCGTAACCGGGTGCAGGGCCGGACGCGGAGACATCCACCATGAGCGGGATGGTGGTCATGTTGTTGGAAGTGGTGTTCTGGGAATCATTCATCCGCTGCACAAACATCCCGCCCTTGCCAGAACTAGTCATGGCCGACGGCATGGAATCGTCCTGCTTCCAAGTGGGCGCGGTCGCGGCGGAATCGAGCCGACGGATGAGGCAGCCGTAGCCGATGACGCGGCGGTTGGCGGTGAAATACCACCAGCCCTTTCCGCCCGCAGCATTGGCAAAGATGTCTTCCTCTGCGATGCCGGCGGTGAAGCCCGGGCAGTAAAAGACCTTGGGCGACGCGCCTGAATTGGTGATGTGGTCGGCCATGCCATTGGGTATGTCCCACAGGAAGCCGCCGTTCAGGTTGGTCTGGGGCAGGTGTTCGTTGTTGTCGTTGGCGTAAATTTGCAGGGCAACGCCGAGTTGGTGGAGGTTGCTGATGCATTTGGTGCGGCGGCTTTTTTCCTTGGCGCTCGCGAGCGCGGGCAAAAGAAGTCCGGCGAGAATCGCGATGATAGCGATGACGACGAGCAGCTCAATGAGCGTGAATGCGACGGCGCGTGATGATTCAGTCTTGTTCATGTGGGAAACAGGCAACGGGCAGATGCTGCCAAGCCCTGTGCAGATTGCCATCTAATATTCTCCGGGGAAAAAGAAAAAGCCGGTCACGCGCGTGACCGGCTTTTTGAAAGGGATTGGCAAAAGTTAAAACCACTCGTAGCGGGTTTGACTGTCGTAGGTGATCCAGTCCATGCCGCCGCTCTTGAAACCGCGCCATTCGGCGTGGCCGTCTTGGAACTCGATGTTGCTGC
>JBJOPC010000062.1:0-8039 GCA_046050965.1 Verrucomicrobiota bacterium
TGCCGTCCACTTGGGATATGAAACAAAATCCGGCCTTTCAAAGAGCAACCTTAGAAACAAATCACCTTGTCCGTGTTTGCCTCTAGGATTGAGTAAATCTGCCAATACATCCGACAGTTTATTTTCATCTGGCTCAATCAAATTGAACACATTGAAGCGTGTGGCTTCTTTACGATCGAGTTGCCGCTGCTCTTTTTCAGCCATTACAACGCGACTGCCTATTTCGGCAAAAAAACGCTCCAATTGTTTCTGATCTGCAAATTGGGATAAGCTGCTGTCTTGTGCCATGAGCGAGCCAATGTCAGTAAAGAATTGTTGCAGTTCCGACTGATTCGCAAATTGGCTCGCGGCAGTGTTCACGTTATTGCGTAAATTTATTTATCCCGCTTCAATAAATATTCCGCCAACGCTTCAAGGGCGACGGCTTTGCCCTGAAAAGTTTTTAACGCGGCAAACGCTTTGTCCGTGAGTTGCGTGGCGATCTTGCGGGATTTTTCCAAGCCGACGATGGACGGGTAAGTTGCCTTTTGCGCTTTGGTGTCTTTGCCAGCGGTCTTGCCGAGTTGCTCGCTGGTTTGCGTCACGTCGAGGATGTCATCAATGACCTGAAACGCGAGGCCGACGTGGTAGCCGAAATCGGTGAGTGCGCGGAGTTGCGCGGCGGTGCAGTTCGCGCTCATGCCGCCGAGACGCACGGAGCAACAAAGGAGCGCGGAGGTTTTGCGCTCGTGGATGTAGCGGAGTTGCGCGACGGAAGTTTTTTTACCTTCGCCTTCAAGGTCGGCCACTTGACCGGCGATGAGTTGCAGCGAACCGGATGCCTTCGCGACTTCCAGAATCAAAGCTTGGTGCGAGTAGCGCGGCCAACTTTTAGCCTGCGCGGCGATCTCGAAGGCTTGCGTGAGCAAGGCGTCGCCCGCCAACACCGCGATGCCTTCGCCGAAAACTTTGTGGTTCGTGAGTTTGCCACGGCGGTAATCGTCGTTGTCCATCGCGGGCAAATCATCGTGGACGAGCGAGTAGGTGTGGATGCACTCGACGGCGCAGGCCAGCGGCAGGGCGTCAACCTCGCGTCCGCCACAGGCTTGCGCGGCGGCCAGCACCAACGCTGGGCGCATCCGTTTGCCGCCCGCGAAGAGCGAGTAGCGCATGGCTTGGTGAATCGTGGCGGGCTTGGTTTTCTCGCTGGGCAGGAATTTATCGAGCGCGGCGTTGACCGTTTGGCAGCGGGTTTCGACGAATTGGTTGAGATTAAATTTAGCAACGGCGTTTTTCACGCGCGGTTTGTAAGCACAGCGGATGGGGAAAGCAAGTTTTCGCTCGAAATAAAAGCTTGCGTAATGATGCCCATTTGCTGAAATCACACCGTTCCCAAGAATATGAAACCGAGTCGCCACAACTCCGTCCCGCGTTCCGCCCGCCTCGGCGCGTTCACGCTCGTGGAATTGCTCGTCATCATCGCCATCATCGGCATCTTGGCCGGACTGCTTCTCCCCGCGTTGAGCAAGGCCAAAAACCTCGCGCAACGCACGAAATGCCTCTCCAATGTCCGCCAACTTGGCCTCGCATGGAACCTTCATGCTGGCGACAACGACGGTGTGCTCGTGCAATCCTATCCCGGCGTGAGCGGCACGCCCAATCCCAACGCGTGGGTCTGGGGCAACATGAAAATCGCCAACGAAGCGGGCAACGCCTCGCTCATCACGCGCCTGCAATTTTACAAATATCTTTCCAGCACCGCTGTCTACCATTGCCCGACGGACAAAGGCGTGACGATTGCCGGTGTGCTCACGCCGACCGTCCGCAGTTATTCGATGAACGGTTTCATGGGCAGTCGCGCTGACTTCCCCGCGCCCATCAACCAAGTCATTCCTGCGAGCGCGACCGACTTCGTTCCGTTCTACGCGAAAGAATCTGACCTCAAACGCCCATCATCGCTCTGGGTGTTCGTGGACGAAGACGAGCGCACCATCAGCGATGGCTTTTTTACTTTTGACCCGCGCGGCACTGACCCTAACCCCACGCACATCCCCGCCGCATCTGCCGCGCGCCACAACTTCGGTTACGGCCTCAACTTCGCCGACGGCCACTCCGAGGTCTGGCGCTTCAGCGATACCGACAGCCGCCGTTTGAGTTCTGGCGAAGCCCACGACGTTTCCCCCGCCAACAAAGATTTCGCCCGCCTCGGCTCCGCCACGGCTGAAACTCGCTGAACGAGTTTCAACGTTTCCGTTTCTCGTTAGCGCCTCGTCCGAAACTCGCTTGCTAAAGCTTTCTCCCGAAAGTTACGCTTTGCACATCGCTATGGACTCGTTGATCGCCGAACTCAAAACCAAACTCATCGCGGGCTTCCGGCTCGAAGGCGTCACCCCTGACGACATCAACGCCGACGCCCCCATCTTCGGAACCGGCCTTGAACTCGATTCCATTGACGCCCTCGAACTCGTTGCCATTCTCGAACAAGACTACGGCATCGTCATCCTCGACCGCGCGCAGGCTGACCAAGCCTTCGCTTCCGTCCGCGCCCTTGCCGAATTCGTCGCCGCCAACCGCACCTGATTGATGTCCCGCCGCAACCCAGTCATCACCGGCTGCGGCCTCATCTGCGCCGCTGGTCGCGACGTTCCGACGACTTGGCAATCCGTTCGCGAAAATAAATCCGGCCTCGGTCCGCTCACGCTATTTTCTTCACCGCGCTTCGGCCATCAACTCGTCGGCCAAGTCCGCGAGGATGTGGACACCCTCGCTGGCAACGTGCGTGGCTCGCGTTCCGACAAACTTTCTTGGATTGCCGCACGCGAAGCCTTGGCCGACGCGGGCTTGAAAAATAATTTCGCTGAAGCAAATCCCCAGCGCGTTGGCGTCCTGCTCGGCTGCACCGTCGGCGGAATGTTCGGCACGGAAAAATTCCTCACTGCGTTGCTGCGCGAAAATAAAAAACGTCTCGGCTCGCTGCGCTTCCACGAGTGTGCAGGCGCAGCCGATTTGTGCGCGGGAAAAATCGGCGCGCTCGGCCCCGTCGCCACGCTCTCCACCGCTTGCTCGGCAGGCGCAATGGCCTTGCTCGCCGCCGCCGAACTCATCACGCAAGGCGAAGCCGACGTGATGCTCGCCGGCGCGGGCGACTCCCTCTCGCGACTCACTTTGAATGGTTTTGGCTCGCTGCTGCTCCTCGATCCTCACGGTTGCCGCCCGTTCGACGCCCGCCGCACCGGCATCAGCCTCGGCGAAGGCGCGGCCATGCTCGTCCTCGAAGCCGAGGAAACGGCTATCGCGCGCGGCGCGAAAATTCTCGCGCACCTCACCAGCTGGGGCGCGAGTTGCGACGCCTTCCACGCCACCGCCCCGCAGCCCGAAGGTCGCGGCGCGCTTGCCGCCATGCAACGCGCCCTCGCGCGCGCCGAACTCCGCGCCGACCAGATTGATTTCGTCAGCGCGCACGGAACCGCCACGCCCGACAACGACGCGATGGAAACGCAGGCGTTGAAAAAACTTTTCGGCGAGCACCTCCCGCCCTTCGCTTCCGTCAAAAGATTTTTCGGCCACACGCTCGCCGCGAGCGGCGCCATCAAAGCCGTCCTCGCCGTGCAATCCCTGCGCACGCAAGCCGTGCCGGGCAACCTCGGTTTTGAAAACGCCGACGACAAACTCGGCATCGCGCCCGTGCCGCAATTCCGCGCGCAACTTGTCACGCACATCTTGAGTAACTCCTTCGGCTTCGGCGGCAACAACGTTGCGCTCGTCTTCTCCCGCACCGACCGACCCTCGACCCTCGACCCTCGACTAACTCCTTCGCCGTTCTCGGCGTCGGCGTTTGCAGCGCGGCGGGAAATTCGCTCGCCGAAATTTCCACCACGTTCCAGCGTGGCGGTGCGACGCCTTCGCTATCCGGCCAAACGCGCGCCTACACTTGCGGTGAATTCCACGCCGCGCAGTTCCTCGAACCCACGCGCATCCGCAAGTTAAGCCGCCTCCAGCAACTCGCCCTCGTCGCCGCGCGCAAAAGTTTTCCCGCCGACTCCGCCCTCGCCCCTGAACAAATCTGCGTCGCTGTCGGCACTGGCCTTGGCTCGCTCAACGACACCGCCGCGTTCGTCGAAAATTTAATTTTGAAAGACGAACGCGCGCCGCGTCCCGCGCTCTTCACCAGTTCCGTTCACAACTCGCTCACCTCGCAGATTGCCATCGAGCTGAACTGCGCTGGCCTGAACTCCACGCCCGTGCAGCGCGAGATTTCTTTCGATACCGCGCTCTGGCAGGGCGCGACCGAACTCGCCGCTGGCCGCGCCGAACGCGCGCTCGTTGGTGCCGCGGATGAACTAAACCACCATCAACTCGCCGCCGGGCAACGCTGGGGTTGGTGGCACGAAGCGTCGCCGGAAATCCGTCCGTTCGCGGGCGCGTTGAACAAACGCGAGCGTCCGCTGCCCGGCGAAGGCGCGGCGGTTATTACGCTTGGCCGTGCAGAAAATTCTTCGACCCCGCTCGCGTTCGTCACCGCCATCCGCATCGGACGCACGGCGAAGCAGGACGCCGCTGCCGAAGCTCGCTGGATTTTCGAGACGCTTGCCCGCGACAGCGTGACTGCGAGCGACGTGGATTTGCTTCTGACCAGTGCGAACGGCTTGCCCTCGCTGGACAATTTTCACCGCGCCATCGCCGAGCAATTGTCCCAACTTGCCGGGCAAAAAATAATTTGCGCCGCCTACAAACACGCGTGCGGCGAACACCACTCCGCGTCCGCGTTCGGCTTTGTCACCGCCGTCGGTTTGGTGCGCGGCGAAATCGCGCCGGAACTTTGCACGGCGGACAAAACTGTTTTGCCCCGCGCGTGTCGCACCGTCGTGCTGTTCACTTTTTCGCCGACAGGAACGAAAGGAATGTCGTGCGTGCGCGCCTGAAAACACACCTGACCAAATTCCAGACTATGAGTGCTGGCGTCGTATTCATGCTGCTTCACATTGCACTGTTTGAGTCCGACACAGCGGCTGGTTGGTGGCTGTTCGCGCTCGTGTTCGCGAGCTGGGGCGTAGCGATTGGCCTCGGCGTTTCATTTCCGCAACTTCAGTTTTTCGGTCACAGCATTTGCATTGTGGCGAAGCGGCGCAAAGTCGTCGCGCTCACGTTCGACGACGGCCCGGACGCGGCGAACACGCCCGCGTTGCTCGCGCTGCTGGCGGCGCGCAACGTGCGCGTGACGTTCTTTTGCATCGGCCAACGCGTCGCCGCGCATTCGGAACTCGCACGGCAAATCGCCGCCGCCGGGCATCGCGTGGAAAACCACACGCACCGTCACAGTCCGTTCACGAATTTTTTCCTGCACGAAAAGCTGCGCGCCGAACTCGCGCTGGCGCAAACGGAGATTCAAAGTGTCACCGGACGCGCGCCGGAATTTTTCCGCCCGCCGATGGGGTTGACGAACCCGCACTTGTTCACCACCGCGAGCAGTGTGGGCTTGCGCGTCACGGGTTACGCGACGCGCGGACTGGATTTGCGCGCCGCCGCCACGTCGGAGCAAATCGTCGCGCGACTGCTGCGCGGGCTGCGACCCGGCGCAATTTTTCTACTGCACGACGCCGGAGTGCCGCGCGAACGGCTGCTGGCGACGGTGACGTTGCTGTTGGACAAGCTCGCCGCCGACGGCTACCAATGCGCGCGCTTGGATGAATTGATTGCTGAACCATGAAAAAACTTTTAACCACCGCATTACTGTTCTCGCTGGGTTTGAACCTTCACGCGCAAACGAACGCATCCGGGTCGCTCGAAAAAATCAGCGGCGCGCTCGGCCAAGCCAAAACTATCGTCACGCGGTTCGTGCAAGAACGGCATCTTGCGCTCTTCAACGAACCGCTACGCTCTGAAGGTTGGCTCTGTTTTGAAAAACCGGGGCGTGTCCGCTGGGAGACAACCGTGCCTTACAAATCCATTTTGCTCTCCGACGGCTCCGGCGTGGCGCAGTTCGAGTGGACGGATGCGCAATGGAAGAAGCTCGATCTCGGTCTCGGCGGCGCGCTGCAAAATGTCGTGTCGCAAATCGCGGGCGTGATGGACGGGCATTTTGCTGACGGACGCGCGGGCTACACCGTCACGGCAACGAACGTCGCTGACAAAATCGTCGTCACGCTCGTGCCGCAAAACGCGGCGTTGCGGAAAATGATGGCGAGCATCGAGGTGCATCTGGCGGCGGATTTGCAGGCGACGCGGCGCGTGGTGCTGCGCGAAAACGGCGGCGACTTCACTGACATCCAGTTCAGCGAACAGTCCGTGAACGTGGCGTTGCCCGCGAAAACTTTTGACCGCAACGCGCCGGTGGACATGGAAAAGATTCGCGCGGCGGCGAAGGCAAAGGCCGTGAGTCCATGAGCGTCCCATCACCCAAATTCAAATGCCGCTCGAAAAATCTGACGGCAGGTTTTGCGGCCAGCGCGCGTTCGGGTTCCGTAGGAACCACTGACAATAGCCCGGCGTTTCAACGCCGGGATGAGGCCGCACACCACCGAGTCCCGCAGGGACGGCTGACCAACCGTGCGAAAGTTTCAGCCGTTCCTACGGAACTCATCGCGCACCACCGCTTTCCCGGCGTTGAAACGCCGGGCTATTGTCGGTCGTCCCTACGGGACAAAAAAAACAGTGCTAGGCATGGCGGTGCAATTTGGAGCGCAACTTTCCTCCTCGTGGCTCTGATCCTTTTCGCAGGCGGTTGTGCGACGCGAAATCACTTTGTCGCGCGCAAAGTTTTGCCAGATGACGGGCGCACTCAGGCAGCGTTCGCGCGCGCGGAACTGACGCTGCAAAATCTTTTTCCACCGACTTATCGCGCCACGCAGCGCGCCATCGTCACCGCTGTAGGCAAGCAGTTCACCTGCGACGGCCTGCTGCAAGTCGCGCCGACGAACGGCTGGCATCTCGCGCTCGTCAGCAGTTTCGGCGTGGTCACGGATTTACGCGTGACGGCGGACGGCGGCTGCGAATTACTCAAGGTCACGCCGCTGTTCCGCGAGGATTGGAGCCGCCACTTCGTCGCGCGCGATTTGCGCTGGCTGTTTGTGTCGCCGCGCGGCTTGCAGCCCGTCGGTCGGCTTGCGGACGGGCGCGTAGTTTTACAAACAGCGGCGGAGGACGTGACGGCGCGCTACATTTTTTCGGCGGACGGTTCGCGCTGGGAGGAACTGGATTTATTGCGCGGCGGAAAAGTTTTTTACCACGCTGCGCCAAGAACATTTCGCAAGTTCGCCGGATTCGCCGCTGAAATTCCCGCCGCGTTCGCTGTCGAAGCGGAAGCGTATCGTATCGAACTGCGGTTGACGGAGGTGCAGCCGTGAGTTGCTGGCGCAGATGGCGACGGCGATTGCTCTGGCTCGGCGGCGCGCTCGCCGCCGCGTGGCTGCTCGCGTGGGGCGTGATGCTCGCGCTGATGTATCACTGGATCGCGCAGCCGCCGGTGCTGGCGGAATTGCCCGCCATCACCAAGCTCACGCCGGAAATGCGCGGCGACCGGGTGTATCTCGGCAAAAGTTGGTTCGGCCAGCGCGACGGTTTGCCCGTGCTGTATCTCACCGGCACACCGTTTGAGATCGGCTACGCAAATGGCGTGCTCACGCAAAAACAAATTCATCGGCAGGAAGATTCCGTCGTGGCGTTGCTCAACCAAGTCGCGCCTTACCGCTGGCTGCAATTCACGTTGAAATTTTTGGTGACCTACAAAAACCGGCACTTCACGGAAAATCTCACGCCCGAGTTGCAAATGGAAATGCTCGGTCTCGCGCGCGGTTGTCCCGACGCGCACCCTGAACTCGGCCCGGCCTACAACCGTATCCTCAATTATCACGGCGCGCAGGACGTGTCGTATATGCTGATGAACAGCCCGCTGATTCGGCGCGGTTGCACGGCGTTCGGCGCGTGGGGCGCAGCGACTGCGGGCAACCATCTGCTGTGTGCGCGCAATTTTGATTGGGAAGCGGACAAAGTTTTTGACGAAGACCGAATCCTAATCATCTGCGAACCGACGAACGGGTTGCCGTTCATCTCGCTCGCCTGGG
>JBJOPC010000063.1:0-2613 GCA_046050965.1 Verrucomicrobiota bacterium
GAACGCGTGGCCAGCGCAGCAGAGGACGTTTTTGACTTCGTGGCGCACGAGGTCTTTGACCATTTGGCGGGCAGGGCCCATGTATTTGCGCGGGTCGAACTCGCTGGGCTTTTCCGAGAGCACTTTGCGGATGCCCGCGGTCATGGCCATGCGGAGGTCGGTATCAATGTTGACCTTGGTGCAGCCGGTGCGGCGGGCGACTTCGATGTCGCCTTCCGGCACGCCTTTGGTGTCGGGCATATTGCCGCCGTATTTGTTGATCTGGTCGGCCAAGTATTGCGGCACGCTGGAGGCTCCGTGGAGGACGAGGGGGTAATCGCCCATGCCGGCGTCCATGAGGGCTTTCTTGATGAGTTTGAGGCGTTCGAGGTCGAGGTGTTGTTCGCCTTTGAATTTGTAAGCGCCGTGGCTGTTGCCGATGGCGATGGCGAGGGAGTCGCAGCCGGATTGTTTGACGAATTCGACGGCTTCTTCGGGGTTGGTGTAGTGGCCGCTGGCGGAATGGCAGCCGCCTTCTTCGCCTTCGTCGAACTGCGCGCCGACGAGGTGGCCGAGTTCGGATTCCACGGAGCAGTTATGCTTGTGGGCGTATTCGACGACTTTCTTGGTGATCTCGATGTTCTTCTCGAAGGATTCGTGGGAGGCGTCGATCATGACGCTGGTGAAACCTTCGTCGATGCATTCTTTGCAGAGCTCGAAGGTATCGCCGTGGTCGAGGTGAACGGCGATGGGGATGTTGCTCAAGCTGACGGCGGCATCAATGAGCTTCTTGAGGTAGACGGGGTTGGCGTATTGCCGTGCGCCCTTGGAAATCTGGAGCATCAGGGGAGCTTTTTCCTCTTCGCAAGCTTCGACGATGGCTTGGATGAGTTCCATGTTGTTGACGTTGAAAGCGCCGAGGGCGTATTTGCCTTTGAGAGCTTTAGCGAACAGGTCTTTGGTATGTGTCAGTGGCATAAATTAGGTGCGGGTTTCAAAACCAGCAAGGGCAGAGCGTAGGAACTGCGCGGGCAAAAGGGAATAATAAAATTCGCGCGTTTGGGTTGAGACGGTGTAGCCGCCGACGTAGTCGGCGCAAACCATCAGCTTGGCGCACGAAAATCCTGAAGCTAAAACGTAACAAAATGCGCCGATTCACGTCGGCGGCTACAATTTTAGTGGAACCGCACTAGACGCCAATGTCTTCGTTCCAAAGTTCGGGACGGGCGGCGATAAAGTCACGCATGAGTTGGATGCAGGTGGGGTCGTTGAGGATTTCCAGTTTCACGCCTTGCGAGCGGACGTAGGCTTCAGGGCCTTGGAACGTGACGTTTTCGCCGACGATGACGTGGGGGATTTTGTAGAGCAACGCCGCGCCGCTGCACATGGGGCAGGGGGAGAGCGTGGAGTAAAGGGTGCAGCGCTCGTAAGTCTTGGCGGTGAGTCGTCCGGCGTTTTCGAGGCAATTCATCTCGGCGTGGTGGATGACGCTGCCGTGCTGGACGCGCTGGTTGTGGCCGCGTCCGATAATCTTGCCGTCGCAGACGAGGACGGAGCCGATGGGAATGCCCCCGGCGGCGAGACCTTTTTGGGCTTCTTCAATGGCGGCGGCGAGAAATTTATCCATGGCGTGAGTGGGTTGAGTTTGGCGATTCCTTGACGCGGCAACTGTTGCAGAAGCAATGGCGGACGGGGAGAAAATTTTTAAGGCCGACGCGTCCACGCTTGGCCGCGCAGTCCGTCTTTCAAAAGATAAAACAGAAAGAGTGAATTGTATTTCAAATAGCGGCCAAGCAAGCGGCGCGGCTCGGCACAGAGGCGAAAGAGCCAGCCGAGGCCGAGGCGTTGCATCCAGAGCGGTTGGTCGCGCTTGGTGCCGGCGTTCACGTCGAAGGCGTAGCCGACGGCAAAGATGACGCCGCGCCGCAGGCTGGCTTTGTGTCGGTGAATCCACGCCTGTTGCTTGGGGGTGCCGAGGCCGACCCAGATAAAGTCAGGTGCGAGGCGGTTGATTTCAGCGATGATGCCGGGTTCGTCTGCCGGAGAAAAATAACCATACTGTGCGCCGACAATTTTTAAGTCGGGATTTGTTTTCCGAAACGCGGTTTGCAATTTTTCCAAACACGCCAGCGAGCCGCCGAGAAAATAGTGAGTGAACGGTGCGGGGCTGTGTTGGATGCAGTGGCGCATGAACGTCGGGCCATAGACGCGGTCGGTGAGTTGCGCGCCTTGGCGGTTCAGGCACCAGATGAGCGGCATGGCGTCTGGCACAAAAAAATCAAACCGGCTGGTGAGTTCGCAGAACGCCGGATCGTGACGGCGCAGTGTAACGATTTGGGTGTTGGTGAAATCTACAGCGATGGTTTGTCCGCTGCGTGCCAAAGCTTGCGCGCGCGTGGTGAACTCCGCGTAGCTGGTGCATTCGAGCGCAGTGCCGAGCACGACGAGCGAGCGCATACGAGAAAGTGGGTCAGTGGCGGACATTTTATGAAGGTGAAATTAATCCGTGGTCACCGTTGGCGACTAATGCCAGAACGCCATGCGGGCGGAACTCACGTTCCAGCGTAGTTCGAGTAGTCTTTGTATTTGTAGAAATAGTATTCGGTGGCGGCAGCTTCGACACCGTTGAAGATG
>JBJOPC010000064.1:0-3545 GCA_046050965.1 Verrucomicrobiota bacterium
CCCTCCCGGTAACCAAACGAACGCAAAAAAGGCGAGCCACGAATGGCTCGCCTTTTTGAGATTGATGATGGAATTAGTTTTTGGCCGCTGCCGTTTTTGCGGCTTGCGCTTCCTTCACGACATTCACGCGACGACCTTTTTTGTCGAATTTGACAAAGCCGTCCATAAGCGCAAAGAGCGTCCAGTCGCGACCCGTGCCGACATTCAGCCCGGCTTCCCACTTGGAACCACGTTGGCGGATGATGATGCTGCCGGCTTGCACGACTTCGTTGCCATAGGCTTTCACGCCGAGCCGTTTGCTGACGCTGTCACGTCCGTTTTTTACGCTACCCTGACCTTTTTTATGTGCCATAAAATTTTATGCGTTGATGGATTTGATCTGCACCACGGTCAGCTCTTGGCGATGGCCGATGGTCTTGTGATAGCCTTTGCGGCGTTTCATCTTGAAGGTGAGTTTTTTCTCGCCGCGAATGTGCGAGACAACGTCGGCAGTGACGGTCGCGCCACTGACATTGGGTGTGCCGACCGTGATTTTGCCATCATGATTGACGAGCAAGACGTGGTCGAAGGTGAAAGTTTTGCCCGCCTCGGTTTCGAGACGTTCAATTTCGAGTTTGTCGCCCGCAGCGACGCGATATTGTTTACCGCCGGTTTCTAATACAGCATACATAATTCAAAGGGCGGCGATTAAACTTCATGCGCGGCGAACCGTCAATGTTCAATTTAGAAAATTTTGGGACGGGCGAGTGAGAAACGTGAAAATGCGGGCGATTTCGACTTACCCACGCAGATATTTCACGACGGCCTCAGTGCGGGAATGGACATGGAGTTTCTCATAGACGGTGCGGACGTAGCTGCGGACGGTATCAATGCTGATATTCATGCGGTCGGCGATTTCTTTGTAAGCGTAACCGTTGGAAAGCTGGTCGAGAAAATCGCGTTCGCCGGGCGTGAGGCGCGCGAGCGAGGCGTCGTTGCCTACGGGCTTGGAAAAAAATTGCACCACGCGCCGGGCGAGCTGCGGCGTCATGGGCGAACCGCCCGCGTGGACATCGCGGATGGCTTCAACCAAGCGGGCGGACGCCGTGCGCTTGAGCAGGTAACCACTCGCGCCGGCCTTGAGCGAACTGAACAACGAATCGCTGTCCTCATAAACCGTGAGCATGAGAAACTGCGTCTGCGGTGTGGTGACCTTCAACTGCCGCACGCACTCGTAACCTTTCATGCCGGGGAGATTGATGTCCATGAGCACCACGTCGGGCGCGAGTGCGGGGATTTCTTTGAGCGCAATTTCGCCGTTGGGAAAATCGCCGACGAATTTCAAATTCGCCGCGCGGCGGATGAGCGTGACGAGGCTGGAGCGAATGCCTTCGTCGTCATCCACGATGGCTACTTTGATGTGCATAAAATTCCTTGGGACGCGCTGACTGTGCGGCAAGGTGCAACAGGCGGCAAGGCTTGAAACGGAGCCGAGCGTCTTTCTGAATTTGTCAGATGGTTGCCGAGAAACACGGCCTGAAAAACTCACGCACTTTGCGCCGCTTTAAAACTAAAAACGACCAACCAGCTAGCACTAGCTGGCTCAATATAAACAAGACAATTACCACCAACAACGTAGTTGCGTGAGGTCTTTGATCTATAATCCATGTGAACGGAAACTGGTAAACCAATTCATCAGCATTCCAAAATGCCCAAAGGGCGAATGGGAGGATAAAGACACAAGCAAATCCTGTAGCGAAAACCGCATACCAACGACAAATTCGCCAGCCGCTTAAAAGCCCAATGCCAACCAAAATACTGACCAAGTTTATATTGGGTATCTGCAATCCGCGCCCGTAAATCTCGTCGACGACGACGCCAAGCACTCCCATTGAAAACCAAACGACGGCAACGATTGTAAGTGAAATTGGTCGCTTCATATTTTCCCCTCCGCTCTGCGTCCCAGCGCAACGGTTTCAGTTACTTAAAAATCGGCTCGCCCGACACTTTCGTCAGCGCGTGGTATTCTTTCACGAGTTGCTTCGTCACCGAGCCAGGTTTTCCCGTGCCGATCACGCGCCCGTCAATCTTCGTCACGGGAATCAGTTCCGCGCCCGTGCCGGTGAGGAAACATTCGTCGGCGTTGAACAGGTCGTAGCGCGTCAGGTTCGGTTCGGAAACTTTCAGGCCGCCCGCTTCCGCGAGTTCCATCACCGCGCCGCGCGTGATGCCGTAGAGCGCGCCTGCCGACAACGGCGGCGTCATGAGCTTGTCGCGCTTCACGATGAAAATATTGTCGCCCGTGCATTCGGCGACGTAGCCGTCGGCGTTAAGCATGATGGCTTCTTCCACGCCCGCGTTGTTCGCTTCGATTTTCGCGAGGATGTTGTTGAGGTAGTTGAGCGACTTGATGGCGGGATTAACGGCGTTGTGCAAGTTGCGTGTCGTGGCGACAGTCACGATCTCCATGCCCTTTTTATAGAGCGACGGCGGGTAAAGCTGAATCGTCCCGGCGATGATGATGATGGACGGGCGTTCGCAACGATTGGGATTCAAGCCCAGCGTGCCGACGCCGCGCGTGACGACGAGGCGAATGTAGCCGTCGTTCAATTTATTTTTGCGGCAAGTCTCCACGACCGCGCGCGCCATGGCAGCAGGCGAAATGGGAATGTCGAGCAAGATGGCTTTGGCCGAGTAGTAAAGCCGCTCGATGTGTTCCTGCAATTTGAACACGCGCCCGTGATACGCGCGGATGCCTTCAAACACGCCGTCGCCGTAGAGCAAGCCGTGGTCGAACACGGAGATTTTCGCCGTGTCTTTGCTGTAAAACTTTCCATCAATGTAAATTTTCATGTGGGGACAAAACGCTAGGGAATTTTATTGGTGCAAGCAATGCGCGATTTCCAGCCGCGCACCGCAAAAAAACAGGCCGCACAAGGCGGCCTTTCAAATTGCTTTGAAAGCGACGTTCACTTCGCAGAACCACGGAGCGAACGCCAAGCCGCGACGGCAACAAAACTTACCGCGACCCCGACGACCATTGCCGCCTGCGCGTCCGACATAGCGGACGTGAGCGCGTGGGTGTGACCAAAGTGTCCGGGATGCGCTTGCGCGAACGAGGGCAGCGTGGCGAGCGTGGTGAGCGCGAATGTTTTCAGGGAGCGAATGGCAAAATTATTTTTCACGGCGTTGAGATACTACGCGGTGAGCGACGGGTCAATCTTCGGTTTGATTTTACGCCGGAATCATTTCGCCTGCGCGCGCGCTTCCGGCAGCCAGTCGCGGATTTGCTGGATGCGAACTTCGTCGAGCGGATGGGTGCGGAGGAAACCCGGCGTGGAACCGCCGCCGTGCGTCGCGTTGTAAGCCGCGAAGCGTTGCCAGAAATCCACCGCCGCGCCAGGGTCGTAACCCGCGCGAGCCATGTAGCGCAGCCCGATGTGATCGGCTTCCGATTCCTGTTCGCGGCTGTGCGGCAGTTCGCGGCCAAGTTTGGAACCAAGGCCGTAGGCGAGCTGCGCGGCGGCGGCAAGGCGCGGATCGGAGTTCGCCACGCCCGCGTTCAA
>JBJOPC010000065.1:0-3685 GCA_046050965.1 Verrucomicrobiota bacterium
ACCAGAAGCAGCCGCCGCCGAACGTGGCGGTGGCGAGTGTGTTAGTTTTGGTTTCAGAGTTCATGGTGTTGGTTTGGGAAAAACTTTTGGCCGCGGTGCCAACGAGCAACACAGCGGCGACGGTTAAGTTGGTTAAAAATGTTTTCATGCTCATTGGTCGCGCGCAGCGAGCGGAACTTAACTGCGCGGCAAAATTATTCTTCCGGCACATCCAACTGCGCGCCCGCGGCAACGCGTCGTAACCGGCAAAATGCTCCGGGCGCAGCGGCTCGGACACGCGATGTTCCTCGTTGAACCACAGACCGAGATCCAGGAGCCGACAGCGGTGCGAACAGAACGGCCCGAACTTGCCCGCAAACCAGTCGCCGATTTTGCGGCAACGGGGGCAGCGGACGTTGGACGGCGTGGGTATGGCGGCGTTCAAATAAATTTCAGCGGCGAGAGTTTTGCATCGGCAGAACGCTTTCGCAAACGAAACGTGTGTTGGGTAGTGGCGTGACTTTGGAGTGCGGTGACGTGTCACCGCACTCCAAGGTTGGCCGCAGCCACGCTCTAGAAAATCACCGCGCTTTGCCGGTGTGCCGGGCGTCGTGGCCAAACATCGGCCACGCGGTTTTGGCCAACGGAGCTTTGCCCGCCACGAAGTAAAGCCAGCTTTGGCTGTTGGCGAAAACTAAATTGCCGCGCGCGTCCAAGCCGGGTGAACCCAGCGCACCCGCTTCGGTGAACTGCGTCCAAAAGAGTTTGCCGTCACGGTCGAGTGTGGCGATTTGGTTGATGCGCGGCGTGAGGTAAATTGTCCCATCGGCGGCGAGCGCAGGGCTGGCGTCGCTGCCGTCGTTGGACGCGCCGACATCCCAGACTTTTTTCCCGACGGCGTCCACGCACCAGAGATTGTTGCCGGCGAAAACCAGCACCCGACCATTGGCATCAAGCACCGGCGAGGCGCGGCGGATGTCGCCCGTGGCGAGTGACCATTTCTCTTTACCATCGGGTGTGAGCGCGTAGAGCTGGCCGTCGAGTGAGGTGAAATAAATCGTGCCGTCCGCTGCCAGCGCGGGCTGCGTCACAATTGCGCCGCCGGTGGTGAACTCCCATTTCTTCGTTCCGTCAGGCGCGAGCGCGTAAAACTTTTTGTCGTTTGCGCCGAAATAAATCGTGCCGTCGTGTGCGAGGGCAGGGGACGACAACACGGGGCTGCCGACGGCGAATTGCCATTTCTTTTTACCATCGGGCGTGAGCGCATAAAATTTTTTGTCCCACGAGCCGAAATAAATTGTGCCGTCGTCTTCGAGCGCGGCGGTGCTGTCCACCCAGCCGCCGGTGGGAAATTTCCAGCGCAGTTTTCCGGCGGGCGTGAGGGCGTAAAAATTATTGTCGCGGCAGCCGAAGTAAATCGTCCCGTCGGCGGCGAGCGTGGGAGCAGCGAAGATTTGGCGGTTGGTGCGGAATTTCCAGCGCGGTTGACCGTCGCTGGTCAGCGCGCAAAGGTCGCCCCAAAAATTACCGAGGTAAATCGTCCCGTCGGTGGCGAACGCAGGCGCGCCGCAAATGTAGGGGCCGAACGGCACCCGCCAAAATCTGCCGAGCGCATTAGTCTCGGCGGCACTAGCGAGCGCGCCGGTTGCAGTCAGAAGAATTAGCGCGAGGAAACGTTTCATGCGGTCGCTAATTCCAGTTCTGCCGGGCGCGTGGTGGCTTGGGCGCGATAAAATTCTGCGAGGCTTTGCGTGGACGGCGACAGTTTTTCCGCCGCGAGCGCATCGAGGATTTTTGCTTCGGTCATGATAAAACGGTCGCGTTTGTAGAGCAGGTAATCGCCGCGCACGGCGTCGGGCGTGAGGTTGATGGTGGCGAGGTTCGCGCCGGTGCGGAGGCCGCGCGCGTAGCCGTCGCCCGCGCCCGCGAGGTTGAGCGCGCTCACGGCGGGGATAACCCAGTCGGGACGCAGGAGCCGCAGCGCGGCCATGCAATTCAGCGTGAGGTCAAGCGCGGCTGTCGGCGCGGCGGCGAGCGGCGTTTCGTCGCCGGGAATAAACGGGCTGACGCTGCAACCCATCAGTGGCAGCGAGCGGGCGAGTTCAAAATTTTGCAACAGCTCGTCGTCGGTTTGGCCGGGCAAACCAGCGATGAAACCGGAACTGACGTGCCAGCCATTTTGCGCGAGCAGACGGATGTGGGCGCAGCGTTCGGCGAGCGAACCGGGCGCGGCGAGTTGCGCGTAGCGCGCGGCGTTGGCCAGCTCGAATTTCATGATGTAAATTTCTGCACCCGCATTTTTCAATTCGGCGTAGAGCGCGGCGTCGAGGGTGCCGAGACAGACGCTGATGCCGAGTTGAGTTGCGCGGCGCAACGTTTTTATGAGCGGCAATACGACTTCGCGCACGGCGATGAGGTCTTCGCCGGTTTGGAAATTCACATCGGTGATGCTGGCGGGACGATGGTGGACGAGCAGTTCGGCGAGTTCGTCGTGGCGGGCGCGGAAGCGGGTAAGGGTGCGATGGCCGCGGCGCATTCCGCAGTAGTGGCAATTCTCACGGCAGAAATTGGAAAGCTCAACGACCGCGCGGACAAAAACTTTGTGCCCGAACTGTTCCCGCGCCGTCGCCGCCGCACACTCGTGCAACTCCGCTTGGACGCGACCGCGCGCGCGCAAGGTCGCGTGGCTGGGAGTGAACGAGGCGTCAGGCATCGGCGGCAAAGTAATTTTCTCGCGCGCGTCTGGCGAAACAATTTTCGCCGCGCCACTTCGGGCGGTGCTTACGCCTTCGGCCGCGCGGGCAGATACACCGTGAAGGTCGTGCCTTGGCTGGGCGCGGTTTGGACGTGCAGTAGGCCGTGGCCGGATTTCACGAGGCGTTGGACGATGCTCAAGCCGAGGCCGGTGCCTTGCTTGGCGGATTTGGTGGTGAAGTAGGGATCGAAAATGCGCGGCAGAATTTCCGCCGGAATGCCCGGCCCGGTGTCGCGGACGCGCAGCGCGATGAGCGGCGAGGTGTTGTCAAAATTTTCCACGTTCATCCACCGGCTTTCGGTGCCGTCTTGGATTTGCGCGGGTTCCAGCGGCGCGGTCAAAACTTCGCCGGTGATTTCCACGAGGTGCGGTTGCGTGGTGCATTGAAATGCGTTGACGCAAAGGTTCAACAAAATCTGGATGAAGTCCGTGCCGTTCATCGCCACGGTCACGTCGGTGGCGAGCGGCGCGGAGGTAAATTCGTTCTGGTGCAAACTTGGATGGACGCGGATGAGTTCAGCCAAATCAATCAGCAGTTGGTTCACACCCACGGCCACTTGCACGTCGTTCTGGCGACGGAGAAAACCGAGGTAGCGGCGGGAAATCTCGATGCAGTTGGTGGTCTGGCGTGTGATGGTTTTGAGATTTTCGCGGATGAACTGGAGGTCTTCCAGTTCGAGGCGGTCGGCCACGCCGAGGCGTTGATTCATCATTTGCACGAAGCCGGAGATGACGGTGAGCGGGCCGTTGATGTCGTGGATGATGCTGGCGTAGATGTCGCCGCGGGTGCGGGCGATTTGCTCTTCGATTTTTTGGTTTTGGATTTCCGCAACGAGTTGCTGGAGTTGGTCGGCGTTGTCCTGAATGTCGGCGGCGAGCGCGCGGCGCTGCATGGCGTTGCTCACGGCGGTGCGCATGGTCGCGATGTCGAAAGGCTTGTTGATGTAATCG
>JBJOPC010000066.1:0-5822 GCA_046050965.1 Verrucomicrobiota bacterium
ACTTTTCGCGCAGACCAACACCATGAATCCCACGACCAATTCCCTAGAACTCGCCACCTTCGGCGGCGGCTGCTTCTGGTGCACCGAAGCGATGTATCAGACCGTCAAAGGCGTGAAGTCCGTCGTCAGCGGCTACGCGGGCGGCGCGCGATCAAATCCGACTTACGAACAAGTCTGCACCGGCGTGTCCGGCCACGCAGAGGTCATTCAAATCACGTTCGACCCGCGCGAAGTTTCCTACGCGCAGCTCGTGGATATTTTCTGGGACGCCCACGACCCCACCACGCTCAACGCCCAAGGCGCCGACCACGGCACACAATATCGCTCCACCATCATGTTCCACGACGAAGCCCAACGCGTCGCCGCCGAGTCGTCGAAACAAAAAGCGCAGGCGAAGTTTCACAAACCCATCGTTACCGAAATCGTGCCGCTGAAAAACTTCTTCACCGCCGAGCGCTACCACCAGAATTATTTCCGCGACAATCCCAACCAGCCTTACTGCGAAGCCGTCATCCGCCCGAAGCTGGAAAAGTTCGAGGCCAAGCACAAGTGAACGTGACCGGAGGCAACGAACTAATTTGGAGTGCGCGGGCATGACCGCGCTTTGTCACTGGGAGACATGTCTCCCAGTCGGAAAGCGGCGACGTGTCGCCGCACTCCAAATTCAGACAGCACCCGCCCGCGCGAGAGTGAAAACCGCTGGACAAAAAACTTCACGACGCCGACAGTTCGCGCCGTGAGCGAACGGCATTTTATTTTATGAGTTATCATTGCCCCAAATGCAGCGGAGTAATTTACAACCGCCGCCTTAACACTTGCGGCTTTTGCAGCGCGAAGCTGCCGCCGGAATTGCTGTTCACTGCCGTAGAAATCGAGGCACTCGACAAAGCGGAAGCGGTCTCAGCGGAGTTGCATCAGAAAAAGATGGCCGATTTGGAGGCGGAAGATTTGGCGCGCAAGCAGGCAGCTCGACGGCATTCAGATTTTATGTCGGGTTATCTTTTAGGTAGGCTGTAAAATGATTCTGCATCCTGACCCTTCTAGTTTTTTAATCATGTCCAAACTCAAACTGCTCCCGCTGCTCGGCCTCGTGGCCGCCAGCCAACTCGCGTTCGCCCAAGACGAAAAACCCGCGTCGCCGCCGCCGAACCCGCGCCGCCCTAGCATCATTCTCATCGTCGCCAACGGCCTCGGCTACGGCGAACTCGGCTGCTACGGCCAGCAAAATCTCAAAACGCCCAACCTCGATCAACTCGCCAAAGAAGGCGTGCGCTTCACGAGTTTTTACGCCGCGAGTTCCAAGTCCGCCGCCGCGCGCGTAGCGCTGTTGACTGGCCGCGATACGGGGCATTTGAAAATCGCCGACGATGACGCCACGACGTTTCCCGACGGTGTGCCGACCATCGCGGAGTTGCTGCAACAAGTCGGCTACCACACCGGCTGCGTGGGCGAATGGCAACTCGGCGACACCGTGAACGCGCCGTTCAAGCGCGGCTTCATCGAGTGGGCCGGGCTGTTCACCGCCGCCGAAGCGCGCACAGATTTTCCGCAATACCTTTCCCGCTACCGCGCTGCCAGCGAGAAGACGGGCGTGGAAGAATACAACGGCCTCGTGGAACTGCCTAAGAACGTGAACGGTTTTCACGGCGAGTCCGTCAACGAAATGTTCACCGCTGCCGCCTGCAATTTCGTGACCTACAACAAACCGGATCGGTTCAACCAGCGGCGTCCGTATTTTCTCTACCTGCCGTTGCCGTTGCCGTCGGTAACCAATGCCGATTCGACGGCGAATCATTCGCTCGAACCGTGGCCCGCCGTCGAGCGCGCGCGCGGCGACGCTCTCGTAAAACTCGACGACTGCGTCGGCAAACTCATCGCCAAACTCAAAGAGTCGAAGCAGGAAAGCAACACGCTTGTCTTCATTACCAGCGACACCGGCGCGCGCGCCGACGGCGGCAGCGACGTGAAATACCACAAGCGCGCCGGAAATTTTCAGCAGTCCACCAACGCGCTCGGCGAAGGCAACCTCCGTGTGCCGCTCATCGTCTGGGCACCGGGCAACGTGAAAGTCGCCGAAGAAAATTTTGCGCCCGCCGCCGCCTACGACCTCGCGCCGACGTTCCTAGAAATCGCCCGCGCCAAGCCCGCCGACGGCGCAGACGGACTCTCGCTGCTCCCGCCGTTGCGCGGTAATCCGCAGCCCACGCGCCACGAATTTCTGTTCTGGCAAACGCACCCGACCGGTGCGGTCGCCGCGCGCAAAGGCGAATGGAAATTCATCCATCAGAAAAACAGTCAGCCGGACGAACTCTACAATCTCAACGTGGACCCGCAGGAAAAATCCAACCTCGCGGCGGACAAAAAAGAAATCGTGGCGGAGTTTGACAGCTATTTGAAGAAGCACTGACCAAGGCAAATTTACAAAAGCAAAAGGCAAAAACCATTTCCGGTTTTTGCCTTTTTACTTTTGCCTTTTGCCTTACTTGGCGGGCGCGGGGATGAAAACCTTTTGGCCGACGAGCACCTTCTCTTTGATTTTTGAATTGAGCGGATGTTTCAGCACCGAGGCGAGCGTGTTCTTCAAACCCTTGTCTTTGTTGTAAGCTTTGATGATAGCAAGCAGCGTCTCGCCGGATTTGACTTCGTGCTCGAAGCCTTCGTAGTTCGCCGCGGGCGGCGTGGGCTTGGTGTCAGCAGGCGTTTCGTCAACGACGGGCTTGGTTTTGGAGTGCGGCCTGACGGTTGACTGCGGGATGACGACGGGCGCGCTGGCGAGTTTGGAAATTTCTTTGAGGATGAGTTCCTTGTCGGCGGCGCGCTTCTCATCAATTTCTTTCACCTTCCCCGCAAGGTCGCGCAACTCTTCGCGGCTCACGGCGTCGGGACGCGGTTTGTTTTGCTCCTCGCGCACGGCGCGCAGTTCGGTGTCGAGTTGCGTGATGCGTTTCTGCTGCAACTCGACAGTCTCGCTCAAGTCCGCCACTTTGCCGATAAGTTTCTGCGCTTGTTCCATGAGCGCGGCGTCCTGCGCGCGGGCGGAGAAATTTACGGCGAGCCAACCGGCGGCAACCAACGTCAGAATCTTTTTCATGCGCTGACGATAAAAAGCCGCGCGGCGAAGTTCAAGGGGCAAAGCCGCGTCCATCGGATATACGCATGATGGCGATAAGGCTGGATTGAAACTGAAGCGCCCCTTTGCAATCCCGGCAAGCTGTGTAACTTTACGCCTCGTTCCACCCAGTCAGCCGATTCAGCCGAGTTCAACTATGAAAAAATTAATCGCTCGTTTCAGCCGCGCCATCGCGCCCAAATTCACCGCCCTAATTCTTTTCGCCGCGAGTTTGCTACTCGCGCAACGCGCGTCTGCCGTGCTGCTGATTGACGACCCGTTCAATTACGCCGTCGGCAATCTCAACGGCCTCGGCACTTGGTCGTCGTCCGGCAGTGTGCCGGATGTGCAGGTCGCGACGGGCAATCTCAACGTCGCGGGCTTGCTGGCGTCGAGCGGTAATAAAATCAATTTCACTGGCGCGGGGCGCAACAGCTACAAAGCCTTCACCGGCCCGGCCAGCGGCACGATTTATTTCTCGTTCATCCTT
Source organism: Verrucomicrobiota bacterium (assembly GCA_046050965.1). Lineage (GTDB taxonomy): Bacteria > Verrucomicrobiota > Verrucomicrobiia > Limisphaerales > JAFMIX01 > JAFMIX01. The sequence continues at coordinate 3,600 of JBJOPC010000066.1, forward strand.
CGCCTCAACGCCGCACCCACGGCAGCTACGCTCATTGCGAGTTTGAATTCTTCGTCCACCACCAAACGGATGTGCGTCCATGTCGGCACGGACAATCGCGTCGGCATCAGCCACAACGCCGGCACGGTCACTTACGGCGGCGCGGCGCTTACGGCAGGCAACGACTATCTCGTGGTGGGCAGTTTAGAAATTGTCAGCGGCAGCGCGAATGATATTTACCGGCTCTGGGTCAGCCCGGCGGCGTCCACGTTTGGCGCGACGGAACCGGCGGCGGACGCGCAGACGTTGAGCGGTGGCGACACGACGTTCACTTCCGCGCGGTTTTATTTCCAGCGCGACGCGGGCAACGCGGGTCTTGACGCGGATGAATTACGCGTCGGTGTTTCGTGGGCGGAAGTCACGCCAGTCGGCGGCCCGGTTGTGGGTGCAAAACTCGGTTTCACGCCGCAACCTGCCGGAGCTGCGCCGGGCGCGACATTGAGTCCCGTCGTCGTGCAAATCCAAACTTCCGGCGGCGCGGCCGTCACGTCCAACAACGTGCCAGTCACGCTCACGTTGAGCAGCGGCACGGGAACGTTGTCCGGCACGGCCACGCAAAATTCCGACGCGACCGGCAAAGCGACGTTCAGCAACTTGAGCATCGATCTCGCGGGCGTGAAACAATTGACCGCCACGGCATCGGGCATCGGCGCGGGTTTGAGCAGCGTGGTCAGCAGCAATTTCACCATCGCCGTGCCGTCGTTCGCCAGCAAGCTCGCGTTCACCACGCAGCCGAGCGACCGACTCACGAACGCCGCGTTCACCGTCGTCGTGCAAGCGCAGGACGCGAATAGCGTGAACGTCAGCACGAATGGTGTCGCCGTCACGCTCACGCTCTCAACCGGAACCGGCACTCTCGCCGGCACCACCACGCAAAACACGGACGCGACCGGCAAAGCGACCTTCGCCAACTTGAGCCTCAACACCGCTGGCACGGGCAAACAACTCACGGCAGCCGCGGCGAATTTGACGAGCGCGTTGAGCAGCACTTTCGCCATCACGAATAGCACCGGCGGCGGCACGACGAATCCGCCCAGCACCAATGGCCCCATCATCACGCAAATTATTTACACGCCCACCGGCATCGTGTTGACCGGCACGAATGGGTTGGCGAATTCCAATTTCAACGTCATCGCTTCGTCCGACGTCGGCACGGCGAATTCAAATTGGGTCGCGGGCAGTTACGCGAACTACGATGCAAGTGGAAATTTCTCCATCACGAATCCGAACGCCACAATCCTCGCCGACCAGTTTTTCAAAATCGTCACCACCGTGAACACCAAACTCACGCCGCCGTCCATCACGCAGCCGCCGGTGAACCTCACCGTCGCCGTCGGCCAGACCGCCACGTTCACCGTCGTGGCGGGTGGGCCGCAACTCGTCTATCAATGGTTCTTCGCGAGCAATCCCCTGCCCGGCCAGCGCGCGGCCACGCTCACCATCGCGAACGCGCAGGCTGGCAATGCGGGGAATTATTACGTCGTGGTCGCCAACGGCGCAGGCGCGGCCACCAGTTCCACGGCGACGTTGCGCGTGGGAAATTTTGCACCAACGATTTCCTCGCAGCCCGGCGGGCAGACAAATTACGTCGGCGGCACAGCGGTGTTCCATGTCATCGCGGACGGCACACAACCGCTGACTTACCAATGGTTCCACAACAACTCCGGCGCGCCGGTCAGCGGCGCCACGAACACCACGCTGACGTTGACCGGCCTCGCGCTCGGTGATGCGGGAACTTATTTCGTCGTCGTGTCCGGCGCAGTTGCGCCTGCGGCCACGAGCAGTTCTGTCACGCTCGTCGTCAACAACGCGCCGACTGCGCTGCCGCCCACAAACATGGTTGGCTTTGCCGCCGTCGCGAACGTCACCGGCGGTGCGGCGGGCTCGAACATTTACGTCGGCGATTATGCCGCGTTAAGCAACGCCGTGCGCCGCACCGAACCGCTGATGATTTACATCACCAACTTGATTCTCGCGCCGCCGCCGTCCGTGGATCCGTATCTGCAAGTGCTGGGCAACAACAAGTCCTTCATCGGCGTCGGCATAAACGCCGGCCTCGCGGGCAGCGATATGAAAATCAACGCCACGAACATCATCATCCAAAACCTCTCGCTGCCCGTCCCGCCCGGCGGCACAAATGACGGCATCACGATTGACAGCGGCAAATTCCCGGCGGGCAAATAT
>JBJOPC010000067.1:0-3017 GCA_046050965.1 Verrucomicrobiota bacterium
TCGAGCAGTTGCAGCGTGGCGTCGTCGCCGAAAGTGGCGCGCCATTTTTCCACAAGCCAGTCAGGGTGCGAGAAGCCGACGGACGGTTGTTTAATTTTGAGTTCGGCCAAAAGTTTTTGCGTGGCGTCGAGTTCGCGCAGGTAGCCGCGCAGGATGGCGTTGATGAAACCAGCTTGCGTGTTGAAACCGTTGCGCTTGGCGAGTTCCACGGATTCATTCACGGCGGCGTGGCCGGGAATGCGGTCGAGCCAAAAAATCTGGTAGAGGCCGAGCCGCAGCAAAACGGTCAGCACGAGCTTCTGCGGACGCCCGTCGGTCTTGCGCGCGATGAGCCAATCGAGCGCGGCTTGGTGGCGCACACAGCCGAAGACGAGTTCGTGGCAAAGCCCGCGATCAGCGGGCGCGAGGGGGACGCCGGCGAGGGCGCGTTCGAGGAGGGTTTCAGTGTATTCGTCGCCGCGCGCGCGCGCCTGAAGCACGTTGGCGGCAATTTGTCTTGGATTTTGCACGTTCACAAATACTATGTGCAGCCGTTTCAATAGACGCGAGATTTTGATTTTTTAATTATGAAAGAAGCATTTGAAAAGTTAGTGGCGCAGGGAAAACTCGAGAGCCAGCACGTTGACCCGCTCGCGCATTTGGTCGCGAACGGATTTTGTATGCACCGCAGTTGGGGTTTTGGCCGCATCAAAACGGTGGACACTGTCTTCTCGCGCTTCACGATTGATTTTCCCGGCAAAGCTGGCCACACGATGGATCTCGCTTTCGCGGCGGAGCAGCTCAAGGCGATTTCCAAAGATCACATCCTCGCGCGCAAAGCCGCTGACCTCGACGGCCTGCGCACACTCGCGGCGTCCAACCACCTCGAACTCGTCAAACTCGTCATCAACAGCTTTGAAGGCAAAGCTACGTTGGATCAAATCCAAAAAGCGCTCGTGCCGGAAGTCATCCGCGACGATTGGAAAAAATGGTGGGACACCGCCAAGCACGAGATGAAAAAAGACGGCCATTTCCAAGTGCCGACCAAAAAGACCGACCCCATCATCTACCAAGCCGAGACGACTTCGCTGCAAGACCGCGTGCTCGCCGACTTCCGCGCGGCGAAAGGTTTGAAGCTCCGCACTTCAGCCGCGAACGAAATCGTGAAGTCCGTCGGCGACCTCAATGACAAAGCCGCCGTGGCCAACGAAGTCATCGCGGTGCTGAATACCGAGATTGCCTCGCACCAACGCACGCAGCCGGCGGTCGCGCTCGAAGGCATTTTTGTCCGCGACGATTTGCGCACGGCGGCAGGCGTGGCGGCAACGGACGGCGAAGTTACTTCCGCTGGCGTCTGGTCGCAGGAAGGCGTGAAGTTCGGCGCGGTCATGGAGACTTTGACCGCTGCGAAACATCACCGCGCGTTGGAATCGTTCAAGACCGCGAATCCCCGCACGTGGAGCGAGACCGTTCGCAATTTCCTCAACGCCGTCCCTGCGAAACTCTGCAAAGAATTCGCGAGCATCCTCATCGCCGAAGGCAAAATGAACGAGCTGAAAGAAACGCTCGCCAAACTCGTCGGCCACCACGCCGCGAGCAGCGAACTGCTGCTCTGGCTCGCCAAGGAACGCACCGACGCTTTCGCTGACATTCTCGGCCCGGAAGTTTTCCGCGCCATGTTGACCGCGATGGAACGCGATCAGTTCAACGAGAAAAAATCCAACCGCCTGCGCGACTTCATTCTCGCCGACCAGGAATTGCTCGTTGAACTCATCGGCTCCGCGGACTTCGAGGTCATCAAGGACTTGACTCGCGCGCTGCAATTTTCCCCGTGCTTCGACGACATGGACAAACGCTCGCTGCTCGCGCGCATCGTGAAACATTTCCCCGCCGCGCAATCGCTCATCTCCGGCGAGTCGAACAAGCAGGAAAGCTTTTTCATCGTCTCGTGGGAAAGCCTCGAACGCCGCAAAGACGAATACGCCGACCTCGTGCACAAACAGATTCCCGCGAACTCCAAAGAGATCGCCATCGCCCGCAGCTACGGCGATTTGCGCGAGAACCACGAATACAAAGCCGCCAAAGAAATGCAGAAGCTGCTCATGAAACGCAAAATGGAAATCGAAGCGCAACTCCTGCGCGCGCGCGGCACGGACTTCGCCAACGCCAAGACCGACGTGGTCAGCATCGGCACAATTGTCAAAGTCACCGACCTCGCGTCCAACAGCGCGGAGACCTTCACCATTCTCGGCGGCTGGGATTCTGACCCGGACAAAGGCGTCATCAGCTACCTCACCCCCATCGCGCAATGCTTGCTCAACCACAAGCCCGGCGACGAAGTGGCAATGGCCACCGAATCCACCTCGCGCAAATTCCGCATCGAACACATCGCCGCGTGGAAGACCGCGTAAGTTTTCGCTGAAACAAAAAACCGCCGCGGCTCGAGAGAGGCGCGGCGGTTTTTATTTGGCGTAAAAGGAACTACGCCCTTCGCTCTCGAATGCTCGCCAGAATATCAGCCACGACTTCCGCCTTCGGCTTCGCGCCCTGCGGACCGCTGCTGTGCAGGCGCACGGAAACTTGTCCCGCTTCCATGTCGCGCCCGCCGATGACGAGCATCGTGTGGACGCGGGTTTTTTCCGCATCCGCAATTTTCGCTTTGAACGGCGTTGCGGAAAAATCCGATTCCACGCGAACCATATTTGCACGCAGTTCCGTCACGATGGTTTTCGCATACTCAATCAAAGCCGCGTCGTCGTTGAGCGTGATGACGCGCACCTGGTCCGGCGCGAGCCAGAGCGGGAAATTGCCCGCGTAATGCTCGATGAGGAAGCCGATGAACCGCTCATGCGTGCCGAGCGGCGCGCGATGGATGCACAATGGCGTCTTGTTCGAGTTGTCCTTGTCGCGATAGGTCAGGCCGAACTTGGCGGGCACGGCGAAGTCCACCTGGTTGGTGGCGATGGTGAATTCGCGGCCGATGGCGCTCCACACCTGCACGTCAATCTTCGGCCCGTAGAACGCCGCCTCGTTGGCGA
>JBJOPC010000068.1:0-12662 GCA_046050965.1 Verrucomicrobiota bacterium
CAATATTTTGCGGGCTACCTTTGCCGCGAACACCATTAGCAGTGTTCGCCTATGCTTTGCCCCAAATGCCGCTCCGTGGATGACAAGGTCATTGACTCGCGCTCTTCGCGCGAGGGTGCGACCATCCGTCGGCGTCGCGAATGCCTCGGCTGCGGCCATCGCTTCACCACTTACGAGGAGATTGAACACGAAGGTTTGATGGTCACCAAGCGCGACGGTCGCCGCGAAGAATTCTCGCGCGAAAAACTTTTCAGCGGCTTGAAAAAAGCCTGCCAGAAACGCCCCATCAGCCCGCAAGCCATCGAAGCTGTGCTCGACAAAATCGTCGAAGAAATTTCCAACAAGTTCGAGAGCGAAGTCCCCGGTGCGGCCATCGGCGAATGCGTCATGCGCGAGTTGCGCGGACTTGACGACGTGGCCTACGTCCGTTTCGCCAGCGTGTATCGCCGGTTTGAAGAAGCCACTGACTTCGTGCAGGAAATCAAAAAACTGGAGGAACAAAAATGATTTGGCTCTCGCCCGACTGCTTGCTGTTCCAGTTCGCCAACGGCGAAGCCGTGCCGATTTCGGCGGAGAATATTTCTGTGCAAATCGCCAGCGGCGACAGCCTCATCGAACCGGAGGTCGTCCACCACGCGGCGGCAGCGGTGGTGCATTATTTCAAAGACGAGCTGCACCGCGAACGCGTCACCGCGCGCGAGTTTGCGGGCGCGCTGGAAAAAGTGTTGCACGGCTTCGGTTTTGAGATTCACGCCAGCAACCTCGGTGATTCCACCGCCGACCTCGCCGTGCTTGCGCAGGAAACCGACGCGAGCGAACTGATTTTCTTCCCCCGCCTGCGCCTCGCGTTGCGCCATCAGCTTGATGCCGCGCCGAAGACCATTCGCTTCCATGGCCTGCGCGGCTGCGTGAAGCAACTCGCCGGCGCGCAACGCTGGAGCCCGCGCTGCGAAAAACTCCGCGACGCCATCGTGGACTATCTCCGCGAATGTCTCCGCACCGAACACGCGACCACCGCGCGCACGTTAGTCGTGGAATAGCATCCGCAAATTACGCGAATTGCCGCGGATTTTTCCGGACAAAAAATTGGCGAAAATTAGCGCAATTCGCGGATGAACTTTTTTCTCCCCAGCCTCGCCGGTTTGAGTTTTGCACTCAACCTCTGGCCGTGGTTCGTCGCCTGCCGCTTCCCACTGCACAGCCGCGTAGCAGAAATTAATTTTGCTCCCGCCGTCACACTGCTCAAGCCGCTCAAAGGCTGCGATGCCCACACCGCCAACTGTCTCCGCAGTTGGCTCGCGCAAAATTATTCCGGCGCGCAGCAAATTCTTTTCGGCGTCGCCGACGCGAACGATTCCGTCTGCGAACTCGTGCGAAATCTGCTCCGCGAATTTCCACACCGCGACGCCCAACTCATCTACTGCCCCGAATCCCTCGGCACGAACGCCAAAGTCTCCACGCTCGCCCAACTCGAACGCCACGCTGTCCATGAGTTCCTCGTTGTCAGCGACGCGGACGTATGCGCGCCGACGGATTTGCTCGCCAACCTCGTCGCGCCGCTGCGCGCTGAAAACGTCGGCCTCGTGAATTGTCTTTATCGCCTCGCCAATCCCACCACGCCCGCCATGCGGCTTGAAGCCATCGCCATCAACGCCGATTTCTGGAGTCAAGTCTTGCAAGCCCGTTCGCTCGCGCCGCTCGACTTCGCGCTCGGAGCGAGCATGGCCGTGCGGCGGAAAAATCTTTCGGCCATCGGCGGCTTCAGCGTGCTCGCGGATTTTCTCGCCGATGATTTTCAACTCGGCCACCGCCTCGCTCAAAACGGAGCGCACCTCGAACTCTGCCCCGTCGTCGTCGAGTGCTGGGATCAACCCATGACCACGCGCGAAGTCTGGCAGCATCAACTCCGCTGGGCGCGCACCGTGCGCGTGTGCCGACCGATGGGATTTTTTTTTAGCGGGCTGACAAATGCGACCTTGTGGCCGCTGCTCTGGCTCGTATTTGCGCGCAGCGGACTCGCGTTGGAATTTTTCTGCGCCGCGCTGCTCGTGCGGATACTGACCGCGCAACATCTGCAAAGTCGGTTGCACCAAACGGCTCTGACACTGCACCACGCGTGGCTCGTGCCGGTGAAAGATTTGTGGCAGTTCGCCGTTTGGCTCGCCGCGCACTGGGGCAATCACATCGCGTGGCGCGGCGAACAGTTCCGCCTGCGCCGCGATGGCAAGCTGGAGCGGCTGGGCTAATTCCCGCTGGGAGTTCCGCCTTCAGGCGGTTCGGGCGAAATCACCCGCCGCGCCGCCTAAAGGCGGAACTCCCAACTCACCCGCGCCACCGCCCGCCAAAATTACATTGCCCGCCCGCGCGCTTTGCCCTAACTGTTACCCGCACCGTTCAACCAAAGGAAATTTATGTCACTCATTGCTATCGTGCCCCTAGTCATCGTCGGCCTCGTCGTCATTGTTGGCCTCGTCGTCATGGGCAAATACAACGGCCTCGTCACCCTCCGCAACCGTTTCAAAAACGCCTACGCGCAGATTGACGTGCAGCTCCAGCGCCGCTACGACCTCATCCCCAACCTCGTCGAGACCGCCAAGGGTTACATGGCGCACGAACGCGGCACGCTCGAAGCCGTCATCGCCGCGCGCAACACCGCTTACGCCGCCTCCAAAGCTGCCGCCGCCAATCCCGGCGACGCCACCGCGATGAAAAGTTTGCTCTCCGCCGAAAGCGGTCTCGGCGGCGCACTGTCCCGCCTCATGGTCGTGAGCGAACAATATCCCGACCTCAAGGCCAACCAGAACATGATGCAACTCTCCGAGGAACTCACCTCGACGGAAAACAAAGTTTCCTTCGCGCGTCAGGCCTACAACGACAGTGTGATGATTTACAACACCGCCCGCGAAGTGTTCCCCACGAATATTCTCGCCGGGATGTTCAACTTCGCCGCCGCCGAACTCTTCGTGGTGGACAGCGCCGAGCAACGCAACGCGCCGAAGGTGCAGTTCTAAAAAAAATTCCTTGTAGGAGACGACGTAAGGAGTCTCTGACTAAAACCCATGAACACGCCTAAAAATGATTTTCGCCCCGGTTTAGGCTTTTACGGTGTTTGGGCTTTGTTTGGAGTCCTCGGCACAATGTTTCAGGAGCAGCTTGGCCGTGATTTGCCTTGGTGGTCGAAGACTGCCACGGTAATTCTCTGCTCGCTGCTTTTAACGTTGCTTCTGTTCGTTCCACCGATGGTTGTTAACCGCGTCTTTTTGCTGGGCCAACGCAATAAGGTTTTGCTTGGTTGGTCGGCTTTTGTTTTCTGTGCGGGAATATTGGTTTGCGTCCTACTCGCCGGTCACGGACACGAAACAACGGCCCGATTTTTGAAATGGATTTTCCTGTTTGTATCCATTTATCTGCTAAAGAAATCAATGAGCTGCCCAAAAGTTTGAGTCTCGTCACCTCGGCTGCTGTAGAAATTAAATGGACTTCTTCCAACGCCAAGACGCCGCGCGCAAAAACACCACGCGGCTCATCGTCTATTTTTGCTTCGCCGTCGCGGGCATCATCCTCTCCGTTTATCTCGCGGCGATGATTCTGTTCGCGGGCGTAAAAGCCAAAACTCACCGCCAGAGTTACGACGATTCCAATTCGCCCGCCGCGCAATTCACGCTTTGGCAACCGCAGCTTTTCCTTGGCGTCGCGGCGGGAGTGCTCGCCGTCATCGGCTGCGGCAGCTTGTTCAAGATTTCCCAACTCGCCGCTGGCGGCAGCGTCGTCGCTGAATCCATGGGCGGACGCCTCGTCAGCCCCGGCACGACCGACCGCGACGAACGCAAACTGCTCAACATCGTCGAAGAAATGTCCATCGCGTCCGGCGTGCCGATGCCGCAAGTCTTCGTCATGGACGGCGAGCGCGGCATCAACGCTTTCGCTGCCGGTCACACCACGAGCGACGCCGCCGTCTGCGTCACGCGCGGTTGCCTGCAAAGTTTGAACCGCGACGAATTGCAAGGCGTCATCGGCCACGAGTTCAGTCATATTTTGAACGGCGATATGCGGATGAATCTCCGGCTCATGGGTGTCATCTTCGGCATCGTCAGCCTCGTGACGATCGGTCGAATTCTGACGAACACGCGCGGCAACGGACGCGACCGCAACCCGCTGCCCATTTTCGGTCTCGTGCTGATTTTGATTGGCGCCATCGGTGCGTTCTTCGCTAACCTCATTCAAGCCGCCGTCAGTCGGCAGCGCGAATTTCTCGCCGACGCCAGCGCGGTGCAATTCACCCGCAACCCCGGCGGCCTCTCCAGCGCGTTGCAAAAACTCGGCAGCGTCGGCTCCGAACTCGACGCCGACCACGCACAGGAGGCGAGCCATATGTTTTTTGGCAACGGTTTGAAATCCTCGTTCTTCAACGCCTTCGCCACGCACCCGCCGCTCGACGAACGCATCAAAGCCATTGACCCGACTTGGAACGGCGAGTTCAAAGCCATCACACCGTTTGTCGAAGCAGAAAAAGTTTCGCCGCGCAAAGCCGCCACGCCGCCGCCGATTTTTGGATCACCGCAAATGATCGGCATCGCCGCCGCCGCGATGCTGCCGAACCTCGGCCAACCCACGCCGCTTCACCTGCGCTACGCCGAAGAATTCCGCGACGCCATCCCCGAAGAAGTGAAGCTCGCCACGCGTGACCCGCTCACCGCCGCAGCGCTCATTTTCGCGCTGCTGCTCGACGAAGACGCGCCGCTGCGCCGCACGCAACTCGACGAACTGCCGCGCCGTTTCCCCGCCGCGTCGCAAGTTCCCGCGCTCGCCCGCGCCGTGGAAAATCTCGCCAACCGCGCCCGCCTGCCGCTCGTGAATCTTGCTTTGCCCGCGCTCCGTAATCTCACCACCGCTGATTTCCAAACCTTCACCGCTACGCTGAAATGGTTGGTCGAAAGCGATGGCGAAGTGGATTTGTTCGAGTTCGCCTTGCAGAAAATTCTGCTGCGGCATCTCGCATCGCAGTTCGGCGAGACGCGCCGCGCCGTCGTGCAATTTTATTCCATCAAGCCGCTCGTGCCAGACTGCTCGCTGTTGCTCTCCGCGCTCGCGCACGTCGGCAGCGATGATTTCGCCGCGCAGCAAAAAGCGTTTCAAACCGGCGCGCCGTATTTGCGTTCGCCGTCCGAGCAACCGGGATTTTTTCCGCCGGACAACTGCGGCTTGGATGCAATTGACGCCGCGCTCAACCGTCTCGCGCTCGCCGCGCCGCAGATCAAAAAGAATCTCCTCGAAGCCGCCGTGCAAGTCGTGGGCGCCGACGGCGTGGTGCAGGAAACCGAAGCCGAACTCCTGCGCGCCATCGCCGACACGCTCGACTGCCCCATCCCGCCGTTCCTCACGGCGGAGTGAAAAATGCCCTCCGCACTGGTGGCGTTGCTGCCGCAACGCTACCACACCTGCCAAGCGTCGCAGCAGCGACGCCCTACCTGTTTTTAGCCGGTTCAGCAGCGGCCAGTTGTTTCACCAAATCTTCGCTGACCGTGCCACCGAGTTGACGGCAATGTTCCATGTCCGCGCGGGCGTTCGCAAAATCTTTGAGCGCGAGCCACGCGCCAGCGCGGTTGTTATACCCCATCGGCAACTCCGGACGCAGCGCGATGAAGGCGTTGAAATCGGCGAGCGCCAAACGTGCTTCGCCAAGATCGAGCAAAACATTTCCGCGCGTGTTGTAAGCCTGCGCGGCGCGCGGGTTGATAGCGAGGGCGCGGTCGCAGTCGGCGCGCGCGTGTTCGCGTTCACCGAGGCTGGCGTAGACGAATGCGCGGTTGACGTAGGCTTCGGTGAGCGCGGGATTTAGCGCCAGCGCGGCGTTAAAATCGGTGAGCGCGTTGGTCCACTGGCCAAGCCCAGCGTAGGCGTTGGCGCGGTTGTTGAAGGCATCGCCGGATTTTTCCAGTTCAAGCGAGCGCGTGGCGTAGCGGATGGTGAGTGCGTATTCGCCGCGCACATTGTGCGCGCTGCTCAAGTTGAGAAATACCGCTGGGTGCGGCCCAGTCTGCGCGGCGGCGGTGAACAACGTGATAGAATTTTCCCAGCGCGGCAGATCGCAGTGCGTGGCGAACGCGCAGGCGCACACAAGCGTTGCGCCCATGCTCGCCGCGAGTTTCGCACGGGTCACCGAGCGTCGCGCAAATTCGCAAGCCGCGCACACGACGATGATTTCCAAACCGAGGCTCGGCAAATAAGTGTAGCGGTCGGCTACAAAAAAATTGCTGAACGTGACGAAGCCCACGACTGGTGTGAAAGTGCCAACAAACCAAAACCAGCCGACGAGCAGCCACGGACGCCGCCACATCTGCACGAGCGCGAGCGCGCTACCGCCCAGCAACAACGCACCGCCGATACTCGCGGCGAGCCAGTTGACGGTTCCGAGCGGATACAAAATTGAGCGCGGCGTCGGCCAGAAAATTTTGCCGAAATAGAACGCGTAATTGGCGAACACACGCGGCAGCTTGGCGAGCAAACCGGTGTCCGTGTGCAGCGTGTGTTGCTGCACGCGCGACATCAATACCACGGACACGGCGGCGAGCAGGAATAGCGGAATTTTTTCGCGCACCACCGGCCAGAGCCGCGCGCGGAGTTCGGCGAGGTTTTTCCCACACCGCTGTAGTGGCCAGAAATCCAGCAGCAACAGCACGAAGGGAAATGTGACCATCATGAATTTTGCCAGCAGCCCAAGCGCAAAACACGCGACGACGACGGCGAGTTTTCCCGCGCTCGGTTTGACCACGTGTCGCTGGTGCGCCCATAAACCGAGCAGCCAGAAAATTCCAAACAGCACGTCTTTGCGCTCCGTGATCCACGCGACCGATTCCGTTCGCAGCGGATGCAACGCGAACAGCGCGGCGACCAACAGCGCGGGCCAGAAGGCGTTCAGCAGCGTTTCAAAAACGAGGAACGCCAGTGCCGCGCCGACCGCGTGGAGCAGCACGTTCGTGGCGTGATACGAACTGGCGCGCGCGCCGAGTAACGAGGTGTCCGCCATAAACGAGAGCCAGGTGAGCGGCGCACCGAGCGCGCCGTCAGTGCTCGTGAACGCATATTTCACGCCTGACCAATTCAGACCAGCGCGCACGGCGGCGTTGTCGGCGACATATTGTTGGTCGTCGTAGTTCAGAAACTCGTAGCGCAGTGCGGGCGAATACAGCACCAGCACGAGCGCGCCCAGCACGAACGCCGCGAGGAGCGAGCGTCGGCGGGTGGGAGTTTTTGTGCCGGGTGAATTCACGCGCCCGACGATGCTGCGCCGCGCGCTGCGACTCAATTCATTTTTGCAGCGCCGCACACTCGCATTGCGCGGCGCGCGACGTTCGTTTAATTTCCGTCCGTGCGTTTCCCGGGAAAAATAATTTTTACAGTGGTCGTCGCAGGCTTGCTCGCGCTAGCTGGCTGCACCCCGTCCGCGTCCAGCCCGCTGGACGAACAGCGCGAACCGCATTTTCTCACCGGCAAAAGCCGCGCGAACAGCCTTGATTACGACGGAGCCATCGAGGCGTTTGAAAAAGCGTTGGAAGTGAATCCCCAATCCGCCTCCGCGCACCTCGAACTTGGTTTGTTGTTTGAAAGTCGCCAGCAAGATTTCGCCGCCGCCGTTTATCACTACGACCGCTACCTCAAACTCCATCCCACCGCCGAGAATGCTGATCTCATCCGCCAACATTCGCTCACTTGCAAACAGGAAATCGCGCGCACCGTCCTGCTCGCGCCCGTGCAACAAAATATGCAGCGCGATCTCGAACGCGCGACGGAAGAAAATCGCGACTTGCGCCAGAAGCTCGAAGCGTGGCAACAATTTTACAGCAACAACGTCGCGCGTATGGCGGTCAATCCCGCGCCTGCACCTCGCGTGAATCCTTTCATTCCCGCCAAGCCGCAGCCACAAGCTCAACCGCCGCCGCATCCGGGCGTCACGCCGCTGCCGAATCCCGCGCCGACTCGCACCGCGGTTGCCGCGCCCGCGCCGCGCTCGACCAAAACTCTCGGCACTCACGCCATGAAGACTGGCGAGACGCCCGCTGCCGTCGCTCGCAAATACGGCGTGAAGCTCGACGCTTTGCTCGCAGCGAATCCAAACCTCGACGCGAAACATTTGCGCGTCGGTCAAGTGATCACGATTCCCGCGCCGTAGTTAAAAAATCCAGCGGTTTCCGAAGGGATTTAAGCAGGTTTCGGCTTTGGCAGTTTTGCTTATGAAGCTTATTCTGTCATAAATCAATGCTGATACTTTTACCTGTGGGCTGGACAATCATTACTTTGCATGGTTTAATGCACCCGTCAGCAGGATTAAGATTTGAGCCAGAACGAGTGTTCAGCTCGCCAAGTTTCGGCTGGGGTATTGCACAAGCCTCAAACCGGAAATCTACGGAATCCTACTGTTGTGCAATCGAACATTCCCCGGGCTGGTCGGCCATCCTCTGGCTTACCAGCCCGGTTTTTTTGTTTCATTCGCGGACGCTGCCCGCCTACCTTCCGCGCATGAACGCGAAACCAGCTTCGACCGATCATTCCACCCCGATAACTTGGCGGCTTGGCCTCGGCGCGAGTATCAGCCTGCTCGGCGTGGCGGCGTTTGGCCTGCGCGACGCCATCGGCCTGCGCGGGCAAGCGGTCGCGGGGGTGCTTTGTTTTTTTGGATTGGTCGCGATGTGCTCGACCAACTTGCGTGCGGTGCGCTGGAAAACCATCGGCTGGGGCGTCGCGCTGCAAATCGCGCTGGCGTTGCTGGTGTTGAAAGTCCCGTTTGTCAAAACTGGTTTTGAATCGGTCAAAGAAGTCGTCGTCAGCTTCATCGCTTTTTCTGACAAAGGCGCAGAGTTCGTCTTTGGCAACCTCGCGCGACCGGGCGACCTCGCGCTGAATCCCGGTAAGGAATTTTTGTTCATCTTCGCGTTCAAGGCGCTGCCGCCGATTTTGTTCATGTCCGCTTTTTTCACCGTGCTGTATCACTACGGCATCTTGCAGCGAATTGTGCGGCTGCTTGCGCGCGCGATGGTTCACCTGATGGGCACAAGCGGCGCGGAGACGCTGTCGGTTTCAGCCAATGTTTTCATGGGGCAAACCGAAGCGCCGCTCATCGTAAAACCTTACGTTCCGCGTATGACCCAATCGGAATTGTTCGCGCTCATGACCAGCGGCTTCGCGCATATTTCCGGCGGCATGATGGTCGTCTACATCAACTACGGCGCGGATCCCGTGGCCGTGCTGACGACGTGCATCATGGCGTGTCCGTGCAGTCTGTATCTGGCAAAACTATTCATGCCGGAAACCGCCCAGCCAGAAACCGCCGGCACAGTGCAGACTGGCCAAGAGAAATCGCCCTACGTCAACGGCATTGACGCCGCTGCGTCCGGCACGACCGACGGCCTCAAGCTCGCGCTCAATGTCGCCGCCATGCTCATCGTGTTCATCGCCTTCGTGGCGATGTTCGACGCCATCCTCGGCAAAATCTCGCCGGAACTTTCGCTCGCCAAACTGTTCGCGTGGATTTTTTCACCTGCCGCATTCTTGATGGGCGTGGAATTAAAAGACGTGCCGCACGTCGCCACGCTGCTCGGCGCGAAACTTTCCATCAACGAACACTATGCCTACTTGCTGATGAAAGGTTGGAAAGCCGCGCCTGATTTCATGACAACGCGTTCCTACACGCTCGCGGCGTTCGCGCTGACAGGTTTTGCGAACTTCGCGTCGGTGGGCATTCAACTTGGCGGCATCGGAGCGATTGCGCCAGAACGGCGGTCGGATTTGGCGAAGCTCGGTTTGCGCGCGCTGTTCGTCGGCTTCGTCGCCACACTGCTCAACGCGGCGGTGGCGGGAATTTTTCTCTGAAGCGCGGCGGCTCGTTACGGCCAGCTCAAAATGTTGTCGCGATTGACGCCGACATCTGCGGGAAGGCTGCCGTCGGCTTGGCCATCAGGGCCGAGTGACCAGACCATGACGCCGCGATTGAGTTCGTAGCCGCCGTTCGCTTTCGCGAGTGAACTGGTTTTGGAAACCAATTCAGAAGCGTAGAAAGCATCACGCACACGGTCATCCCAATTCATATCGAGCGAGATGATGTAGGGATGCCCCCACGGGTCGCGCAACTGATGGTCAATGGTTGAGAGTCCGGGCGAGGTGATGTCGTCCACCATTTTTAAATCGGCGAAACGATGCTGTTGCGGGTTTCGTTGGTGACCGCTGTTCACGCCGATATCCAAGTCGGTGAGGATAATCATCACGTCTGCGTGGTTCGGCGCCCAGCGCGTTCCAGCAACGCGTGGAATGTGGCGGATGAATTCACGGCTGATTCCGAGCGTGAGATCGCCGTTGGTGTCGGCCATGAAAGGATAGCGGTTGTAAAGGCCTTCATATTGTTGGATGGCAGCGACGAGTCCGTTAATTTCATTCCTAGCATATGCGATACGAGTTCGCCGCGGTCTGGAAAAATTGGGCAGTATCAGAACAACCAGAAGCATGATGATTCCCACGACCACCAGTAGCCAAATCTGCGACCGAGCTAGTTGGCTCCGTTTATCTCTGATGTTTGCCCTCATGATTTTCATTTTGGAACGCTGAAAGGTTCCCCGCTTGCTACAGTTGTTCAAGGGAAAGGTTTTTAACTTCACCTTTTCATCGCACACCAAAACTTCTACGCTCGCGCCCATGAAAGGCATCATTCTCGCAGGCGGCGCGGGCTCGCGCTTGTTCCCGCTCACGCTCGTGGCGAGCAAACAGCTCCAGCCGGTCTATGACAAGCCGATGGTGTATTACCCGCTCACCACGCTCATCGAGGGCGGCATCCGCGACATCTGCCTCATCTCCACGCCGCAGGATTTGCCGCGCTTCCGCCAACTCCTCGGCGACGGCTCGCGCTTCGGGCTGAAGATGGATTACCGCGAGCAAGCTAAGCCGGAAGGCATCGCGCAGGCGTTTCTCATCGCGGAAAATTTCATCGGCAAGGACGCCGTGACGCTGATTCTTGGCGACAATATTTTCTACGGCGGCGATATTTTTTCCAAGGCGTTCGCGGATTTCAAAACCGGCGCGACCATCTTCGGTTATCACGTCCACGACCCGGAGCGTTACGGCGTCGTGGAGTTCGACACAAGCGGCAAAGCGGTTTCCATCGAGGAAAAACCCAAGTCGCCCAAGAGTAATTACGCCGTGCCGGGCTTGTATCTTTACGACAACGCCATCGTGGACATCACGAAGCATTTGAAACCGTCCGCGCGCGGCGAGTTGGAAATCACGGCGGTGAACGTGGAGTATCTGCGGCGCGGGACGCTGCGGGTGCAGCGGTTACCGCGCGGCTTCGCGTGGCTGGACGCCGGCACGAGCAGCAGCCTGCACGAGGCGAGCGCGTATGTGCAGACCATAGAGAAACGCGCCGGCATCAAGATCGGCTGTCCGGAAGAAGCGGCGTTTCGCAGCGGCATCGTGTCGCTCGCGCAACTCGAAGCCATCGTCGGCCAGATGCCCAACTGCGAATACCGCGAGTATCTCGCCAAGGAAGTCGTGGCGGAAGCGAAGCGGTTGAAAAAATAAACCACAGATAAACACAGATGCACACAGATTCAAAACCTCTACGCCTGTCTGTCATCTGTGTTTATCTGTGTGCATCTGTGGTTAAATATTTATGATTTTGTTACTCGGCGGCACTGGTTACATCGGGCAGGCGTTCGCGCGCGAACTCACGTTGCGCGGGCAAGCCTTCGTCGCGCTCTCGCGCAAGGACGTTGACTACACGCGCTTCGAGGTGTTGCTGAAATGGGTGCGAGATCGCAAGCCGGAGTTCGTCGTCAACGCCGCCGGCTACACCGGCAAGCCCAACGTGGACGCCTGCGAATTGCACAAAGCCGACACGCTCCAAGGCAACACGCTTTTCCCCGCGACGGTCGCCCACGCCTGCGCAGCGGCGGGCGTGCCGTGGGGTCACGTCTCCAGCGGCTGCATCTACGCGGGCGCGAAAGTCGTCGAGGGTGGACAGACGCGCACGGAAAAAGATTTCACCAAGCCCGAGCTGCGCGAACTCGTCGCGAAGAATCCCGGCGCGATTCACGGCTTCACCGAGACGGACACGCCGAATTTTTCTTTCCGCGATTTGCCGTGCAGTTTTTACAGCGGCACGAAAGCGCTGGGCGAGGAAGCCATCGTGGGCATCGGCCAGAGCTACATCTGGCGGCTGCGGATTCCGTTCGATGAATTCGACAACGCGCGCAATTACTTGAGCAAGGTGCAGCGCTACTCGAAAGTTTATGACAACGTGAATTCCATTTCGCATCGCGCCGATTTCGTGCGCGCCTGCCTCGACACTTGGAAACTGCGCGCGCCGTTCGGCACTTACAACGTCACGAACCCCGGCTTCGTCACCACCGCGCACGTCGTGGCGCAGATTGAAAAATTCCTGAAGCCTGCGCGTAAGTTTGAGTTCTGGGCGAGCGACGAGGAATTTTACAAAGTCGCCGCCAAGACTCCGCGCTCTAACTGCGTGATGGATTGCCGCAAACTGCTGGCAGCGGGCGTGAAGATTCGCGACGTGGAAACCGCGCTGGAGGATTCGTTGAGAAACTGGAAGCCGGAATAACTATCAACCATCAAGTCTCAACCATGAATTTATTGATCACCGGCGGCGCGGGCTTTAT